>DASVHB010000471.1:0-4554 GCA_036379195.1 Pirellulales bacterium | reverse complement strand
ATGGTGGGCGGCATGGGGTGGGAGGGGCGAGGGGCGAGGGGCGAGGGGCGGGTGGTGAGTGGTTAAGGTAGCCCCCGGCCCTTGTGGCCGGCAATCACGTGGTACAGGATCGCCTCTTCATTTTGCATTTTGACTTATGCGTTACGCTCGGCAAGCCGCGGCAGGCAAAACTCGGCCGTGGAAGTCAAAATGCAAAATGAAAAGTGCAAAGCCGGGAAATGTCTACCGTCCAGAGGTGCGAACGCCCTCGCCCCTCGCCCCTCGCCCCTCGCCCCTACCCCAGCACTCCCGCGATCGGTTCGCCGTCGGGCAGCACGAAGTGCGGTCGGCCTTGTTGATCGTAGAGCCGCGCGGCGGGGTCGATGGCCAGCGCGCGATAAATGGTGGCCGCCACGTCGCCCGGCGAGTAGCCGCGCGACAAGGGAAACGCGCCTTGCCGATCGGTGGCGCCGATCACCTGCCCGCCACGCACGCCGCCGCCGGCGAAAAAGATTGAGCCGGCCAGTCCCCAGTGGTCGCGCCCGCCCAACGTGTTGATCTTAGGCGTGCGGCCAAACTCGGTGTGGTAAACCACCAGCGTCGAAGCGAGCAGTCCACGGCGATCGAGGTCGGTCAACAGCGCGGCGAAGGCCCGGTCCATGCCCGCCACGTGATAGCCGCGCATCGCCATCTGGCTGATGTGTGGCTGTTTTTGTTCGGGCACGGCGTGGTTGTCCCACAGGTTGCCATAGTCGGGGTCGTAGCCGTAATCGACCATCACGAAGCGGGCGCCCGCTTCGACCAGCCGCCGGGCCAGCAGGCAACGCCCGCCCAGCTTGGTGCGGCCATAGGCATCGCGCGTGGCGTCGGTTTCGCTGGAGAGGTCAAACGCCTGCCGCACGGCGGGCGACTCGAGCAGTTGAAAGGCGCCCTGGTAATGACCGTCCATGGCGCCGCGGCGCTGGGCGTCGCCGATCGTGCGATCGAGCATCTGCCGCAGTTGCGAACGCTGGCTGAGGCGGTCGGCGTCGAGCCCAGCCAGAAGCGCCAAGGTTTTCGGGGCCAGGTCTTCGTCGGCCAGCGGCGAAGGAGCGGCCGATTTTTCGCCCACCGTAAAGTCGGGCTGCTCCGGCTCTCCGCCGACGCAGAAGGGCGAGTATTGCCCGCCGAGCCAACCGGCGACAAATTCATTGGTCGGCGGCGGGCCAGGCCTCGTCACGCCGGGCACCGCGATGTAACCGGGCAGTTGGTTACGCGGCCCGTGCAGATACGACACGATCGAACCGATGTTCGGCTCGCTGGTGATCTGCTGCATCGTCACCTTGCGGCCCGACAAGCAATAGGCCTGGCTCAAAAAATGATCGTTGCTGTCGTGCGAGAAGCTGCGCACCAGGCAGAACTTATCGGCCACGCGGGCCAGTCGCGGACAGCTTTCGGCGAAATGTACGCCTGGCAGGCAAGTGGCGATGGTCGAAAGCGTGCCGCGGATTTCTTCGGGTGCCTCGGGCTTGGGATCGAGCGAGTCGTGGTGCGTGACGCCACCGGCCATCCAAAGGAAGATGACCGAGGTGGCGGTGGGTTGCGGCTTATCGTCGCTCTGTGATGCGTGGCTTTTTTGCTCGATGCCCGGCCACAGCGAAGCCGAAACTCCCAGCGAGCCAACTCGCAACAAGTCGCGGCGGGTCAAAAAGGCGGCTCGTGCGTCTCGCATAAGTTCGATGCCCGGGGGTGAATCGTATCGTAGGATGACCTTCCCAGGTCGTCCATGAGGTTCCCACGTGACATTCCGAATTCCGCACTCCGCATTCCGCACTGTCCTACATCCACTCTTTGATGACGCGGCCCTCGTTCAGCCGCAGCGGCCGGCCGTCGGCGGTGGTGGTGATCAAATCGAGCGGAATGCCCAACTTGGTGTAAATGGTGGCGGCCACGTCCTCGGTGAAATACTCGTGATCGACCGGGCGGCCGCCTTCGTCGTCGGTCTTGCCGAGCACCGAGCCGCCCGGCACGCCGGCGCCGGCCATCACGATAAAGCCGGCACTGGCCCAGTGATCGCGCCCGCTGGCCGAGTTGATCTTGGGCGTGCGGCCAAAGTCGGTAAGCCAAATCACCAGCGTGGTGGCCAACAGACCGCGCTGCTCCAGATCGATCAGCAATTCGGGAATCGCCTGATCGAGCGGCGGAAGCTTACCCTTCAGGCCGTTAAAGAGATCTTGGTGATGGTCCCAGCCGCCGTCGGAGACGGTGACGAAGCGCACGCCCGACTCGATCAACCGGCGGGCCAACAAGCAGCTTTGCCCGAAGGTGTGCCGCCCGTAGCGATCGCGCAGGGCGGCGTCTTCGCTGTCGATGTCGAAGGCTTTTTTCGTTTCGGGCGCGGTGATCATATTCAGCGCCGCGCGGTAGTGTTCGTCGAGCGCGTCGAACGCAGCGGGCTGCGTATCGAGCTTGCGCTGCAGAGCTTCGACGGCCCCGAGCATGCTGCGGCGGCGCTCGATGCGCGGCAGATCGACGCCCGCCGGGGGCGTGATGTCGCGCACGTTGAACGGCGTCGAGTTCGGATTGGCCAGCAGCTCGAAGGGGTTGTACTCGGCGCCCAGATAACCCGACGTGCCGCCGCCGAAGGTGGCGTGATCGACCGCGCCGCCGAGCTGCATAAACGGCGGCATCTTGGTCTTGAAGCCCTTTTGCTGAGCTACGATCGAGCCATAGCAGGGATACACGATGGCCGGATTGATGGCATGGCCCGACATCATGTATTGATCGGCCACGCCATGCCCGGCGTTCTGCGGGTTCCAGCTCCGCAGCAGGCCGAACCGCTTCAGCTCTTGGGCCATCCGCGGCACGATCTCGGTGAACTTGACGCCCGGCACCGCGGTGTCGATGAACTGATACGAGCCGCGCACGCTTACCGGCGCGTCGGGCTTGGGATCGAACGTATCGTGGTGGCTGGTGCCGCCCTGCGTCCAAATGAGGATGCAGTTGACGTCTTTGGCCGGCAGGGCGGCACCCGTGCCCGAACTGGCGTCGGCAGTATTGGCGGCGGCCCGGCGGCCTGCCAGCAGCGAAGGCAGCGACAGGCCGAGTCCGGCCAGTGTGCCCACTTGTAAAAAGCTGCGTCGATGGATTCCTTCGCAGTCGCGCGTGATTCGCGGCAGCAGCCTGAGCATGGCGGGAAGCTCCAGCGGAAGTTTGTTTTTACGGGCGGGAGTTTTTAGAGGGTCGCGTCGGCGCGACGCGCCCTCTAGGCGGGCGCTTGCATTATACTAGCGATGCCCGACGCATCAATAGCCAGCGATGGGTGGTAGTGTCCTAAAGTTGCGTTGTTCGAGGCCGTCGAGACACCAACCCAAAGCGCAAGCGAGGCAAAAACGGGCATTTCCTCGCTTGCGCTTCGGGTTAGTGTGGGCGACCAACGCAACTTTAGGACACTACCCGATGAGTGAGGCCAGGGAGTCCGGCGAGCCGGTCGTCGGGAGAACGCCGGCGCGCCATTTGTTTCGCCGCGACGCCTCGGCTACCATGTTGACAGAGGTATGCCATGATCCAAACCGTCGAAGCGGTCGTCGATACGGCCGGCCGTGTTCAGTTGCTGGGTGAGGTGGATGTTTCCAGCCCGCGACGGGCATTAGTGACGGTGTTAGACGAGCCGGCGGCCGTGCCGGGCGAGGCCGCCCTTTTAGCGGAGGCAGCCTTGGCGGTGGACTGGCTTCGACCCGAAGAGGATGCCGCATGGTCACACCTGCAGTCGGGCAAGTAGTCCTCGTCCCGTTCCCGTTCTCGGACCTGTCACAGTCGAAAATCCGGCCCGCAGTTTGTCTGGCCGATGCCGGTCGTGGCGATTGGATTCTCTGTCAGATCACGAGCAGTCCATACGGTGATCCTGCGGCGGTGCCATTGGATGCTCCCGACTTCGCGTCGGGCGGGCTTCTGGTGGCCAGCTATGCCAGGCCGGGCAAGCTATTCACCGCCCACGCTGCATTGATGGTTCGCGCAGTAGGGATCCTCAACCCACCTGCGTTTGCTCGCGTGCGATCCGCGGTAATGGCAATGCTCCAATCGACCGCCAGTCCGTGATGGAAAAAACACAGAGCATGATGTCCCCTATTCCCTGTCCCCTATCCCCTGTTCCCTATACAGCGGCATGTGCCGGTAATAGACCTCCAGCGTCATGATGGCCATGGCGGTGTTGTAGAGCCGGCCGCCGCGAGCGGCCTGGCCGCCATGAAAATTCCAACTGCCCGACTCATGGCCATCGTGCGATTGGGTCTGCACCAGAAAGTCTCGCAGGCGGTTGTTCCACAGGGTCCAGATTTCGCCGCCCCATTGGTGCATGATCTGGGTGGCGTAATAGTTGTAATACATGTCGGCATTGGGGCCGAGCATCGAGGGACCTTCGCCGCTGAGCTGCCCGACGCCTCGCTCCAGCGCGGGGTTGTCTCGCTGCCAGCCGGTATACATGCGGCAGAGCAGGCCGATGGCGGTGTTGGTCGTCTCTTCGCCGTGTTTGACGCGCGGCTGGTATTTGTAGCGCGATCCCTGATCGAGTTGCACACTGTCCAGAAACCGCGTGGC
>DASVHB010000470.1:0-7583 GCA_036379195.1 Pirellulales bacterium | reverse complement strand
CGTCAGCAACCACCGGGCAAGCCGGTGGCATGGCAAGGTTCCATACTAAAGTGGAACAAAAACCCCAGAAAGCGCAAATAGCGCCACACGCCCGCCTGGTAGGCCGATACGCAGTTCGCCGCGGCGGTCGCGGGCTTTGGTCTCTTGCTGCGCGACTCGCGGTACAAAGGAGGTTTGACCTAAGACGCGGTGATCGAGATTGCTAGTCAAGCGGTCGGATCGAACCCGCACACGCGACGCGCAGGGTTTGCCGACTTGGTGCGCAAGGCCCGCGAATGTGCGACAAAGCCGTAGGTTCATAGGGGAGAGATGATGCAGATTGCCGCTTATGCAGATTCATCGGCTCGGTTGCCGAATCTGCATCGGCGCGGGGTTCCCGTATCCCGGCCGCAATTGCTGCGACGATCTTGGCTCGTCGGTACGAAGCGAATCTCTGACTTCTCGGCAGCCCAAGCGGATGCCCGCTCGGATGGCGATGATGATGAGCAGTCCTGCCGCGCCTTGGCCCCAGCGCCCCATGACGGAGCTGCCGCTATCGTGAGCTTCGTCTCCGGCCTTCTTTTTGGTGGGCTTGGCTTTTTTCTTGGGCGCCGGCGGTGGCGCTGCCTGTGGGACCGAGCCAAGCACTACTTGCGGCATATAGGGCGACGGATCGATGGCTGCGACAGGAGCCGCGGGAAATGACACGATCTCTGCCTCGAGTGGCATCGAGACGACTTCGGCCTCCAACGGAACCGCCTCAATTTCGGCCTCAGGCAAAGGCGCTGCCGGAACAAGAAACCGGTGGCCGCACTCGCAAACTACCGCCCGCCCGGTTAGCCGCTTTTCGCGCGGGTATTCTTTGCCGCATTGCGGACAAGCGAAAAAGTTCGACATGGGCCGGCTTCCGGGAAGACTCGCTCCATTACCTGACTTCGATCCGCTCTTTGCCCACCAGCGGCCGCAGCGCGGGCGGCACGGCCACCGAGCCGTCGGCCTGCTGATAATTCTCTAAGATGGCAATCAACGCCCGGCTGATGGCGATGGCCGTGCCGTTGAGCGTGTGGGCAAACGTCGTCCCCTTTTCGCCTTTGCGGCGGAAACGAATGCCCAGCCGCCGGGCCTGATAGTCGGTGCAGTTCGAGGTGCTGGTCACTTCGCCATATTCACCCCGTTCGCCGCGGCCGGGCATCCAAGCTTCCAAATCGAATTTGCGATAGGCCGGCCCGCCCAGGTCGCCGGTGGCCGTGTCGATCACGCGATAGGCGATGCCCAGCCCGTCGAACAGCCGGCATTCCAGATCGCAAAAATAATCGAGCATGGCGTCGCTGTCTTCCGGCGTGGTGAAGGCGAACATTTCGACCTTGGTAAACTGGTGCACACGATACAGTCCGCGGGTCGCCCGGCCATGCGCGCCCGCCTCGGTGCGGTAGCAATGGCTGATGCCGCAGATTTTGATCGGCAATTGCTCGGCTTCCAAAATGGTGTCGGCCAGCAGGCCGCCCAGCGTGATCTCGGCGGTGGCCACCAGGCTCAGGTCGCTGTCGGCGATGCTGTAGATTTGCGTTTCGGGACCGCGGGGAATATAGCCGGTGCCCTGCAAGATTTCGTTACGGGCCAGGTCGGGCGTGATGGTGGGCGTGAACCCCTCGGCCATCAACAGGTCGATTGCATAGCGCTGCAATGCCAGCTCCAGCAACACGGCGTCGTTCTTGAGGAAATAAAAGCCGTGGCCCGCCACCTTGGCGCCCCCCTCGAAATCGAACAGCCCCAGCCGCTCGCCCAGCTCAACATGATCGAGCGGGCGGAAATCGAACGTGGGCACGGGCGTCTGGCCGCGGCGGATTTCGGCGCTGGCGTCTTCGCCGCCAACCGGCGCATCGGGATGCGACAGGTTGGGAATGGTCCGCAGAATCGCATCGACCTCGCCCAACAGCTTGTCAAGCTCACCCTGGGCCGCGGCAGTCTGCTCGCGCAACTGCCGTCCCTCGTTTTTGCGGGCCTCGCGCTCGGCGGCGTCTTTGGCCTTGCCGATCGATTTCGAGACTTCGTTGGCGCGGCGATTCAGCTCATCGACCTCAAGCTGCCGGTCGCGCCGCTGGGCGTCGAGCGCCAGCAACCGGTCGACGTCGGCCCGCGACCCGCGCCGCGCGCAGTTCTGTTTGACGAGGTCGGCGTTGTCGATGACGAATTTGCGGTCGAGCATGGCAAAAACTGAGTCAAGTCAGAAGTGAAAAGTCGAAAGTGAAAAGTGAAAAGGGAAAAGGCAGGAGTGAGGAAAGCGAATCCTTAGATCGTGGTCGTCATCTGCAATCTCCGTGATTAAGGTACGGTCGAAAGGCGGTTGTTCAATTTCACAGCCGGACGCCAGCGACTCTTCACTCTTCACTCTTCACTCTTCACTCGTCACTCGTCACTCGTCACTTTCCACTTTCCACTTTTCACTTTCCACTTCCCCTCCCAAGCTCTTCCCACAGGTACGCACTCGCTTTGATGCCTCGATGATAATCGGCCAGGCAAAACTTTTCGTTCGGGCTGTGGGTGTTGTCGTCGTTCAGGCCCCAGCCCAAAAGCAGGGTATCGACTCCCAGTTGCTGGCGGAAGGTCGAAACGACCGGTATCGAGCCGCCTTCGCGAATGTATACCGGCGCGCGGCCAAAGCCCCGCTCGATGGCCCGCGCGGCGGCCTTGACATAGGGGCTGTCCAGCGGCACGACGACGCCCGGAGCACCGTGGTACGCCATGAGCTCCATGCTGACGCCCGGCGGCAGCAGCCGCTTGAGCATCGCCTCCAGCGAGGCGTGAATTTTTTTGGGGTCTTGCCGCGGCACCAGCCGAAAGCTGAACTTGGCGCCGGCCCGGGCCGGCAGCACCGTCTTTGAGCCTTCGCCCTGATAGCCGCTCCACAAGCCGTTGATGTCGAAGGTGGGTCGCGCCCAGCGGCGTTCGAGCGTGCTAAAGCCCGTCTCGCCGGCCACCGCCGCGATGCCCAATTCGCCACAGAACTGCCGCTCGTCGAAGTCCAACGCGGCAAACTGCCGGCGCTCGGCCTCGGTCAGCGGTTCGACGTCGTCGTAGAAGCCGGGCACCTGAATCTGCCCGCGATCGTTGATCAACGCGGCAAGCATTTGCGTCAGGGCGTTGGCCGGGTTCATCACGCCGCCGCCAAACGTGCCGGAGTGCAGGTCCTGCTTCGGCCCGGTCAGCCGCAGCTCGAAATAAGCGATGCCGCGCAGGCCGTAGGTGATGGCGGGCTGCTCGGGGGCGAACTGGCTGGTGTCGCTAATCACCACCACGTCGCAGGCCAGCCGCTCGTGATTGTCCGCGACAAACTGCTCCAGGTGCTCGCTGCCGACTTCCTCTTCGCCCTCGATCAGGAACTTGAGGTTGATGGGCAGCCGTCCCTGGCTGTGCATCCAGGCCTGGGCGCTTTTGACGTGCGTGAGCATCTGTCCCTTGTCGTCAGTCGCGCCGCGAGCGTAGAGATTGCCATCGCGGCGGGTCGGCTCGAAGGGGGGCGAAATCCATTCGTCGAGCGGGTCGGGCGGCTGCACGTCGTAATGTCCGTAAACCAGCGCCGTGGGCGCGCCCGGCGCCCCGAGCCATTCGGCATAGACAATCGGGTGGCCGGGAGTCTCGCACAATTCGACGGCCATGTTTAGCGAGCGGAATTGCTCGACCAGCCAATCGGCGGCCTGGCGCACGTCGGCCCGGTGGCGGCTGTCGGCGCTGACGCTGGCGATGCGCAGCAATTGGCACAGGTCGTCTTCGAAATCGGCGGCGTGTTGCGCTAGGTAATCGTCGAGTGCGGGCATGTGGTATTTGGCCTATAAACGTTGCAATTCTTAAAAGCATCTGTAGGGAACGCCCTCCGTGGCGTTCCGCGAAGACCGAGGCGGCCGCCAACCGCAATGCACGGAACGCCACGGAGGGCGTTCCCTACAGAAGGGCGCCCACCCTACGCTTTTTTCGTCTCCATTCATTTCTCGCCGCGGCGGACATCCACTATAATGACCGGCAGCCCAACCGACTAGGATTGCCATGTCGAACGCCGCCGCCGAAATCGTCGAAGCCGCGCCCGCCCGTGAAACGGCCGCCGAGCGCCGCCGCAAGCCCAAGCGCCAGCCGCGCTATCACGTGATCCTCTGGAACGATGAGGACCATACTTACACCTACGTGGTGCAGATGATGCAGGAGTTGTTTGGCCATCCGGCCGAAAAGGGTTTTCAGATTGCGCTCGAAGTCGATACGCAAGGCCGAGCGATTGTGTTGACCACCACCCGCGAACACGCTGAACTGAAGCGCGACCAGATTCACGCCTACGGCAAAGACGCCGAGATCGCCGGCTGCCAGGGGGCGATGTGGTCGACGATCGAGGCGGAAGAGCGGTAGACTGGTGGCAATCGGCGGTTTTTGAAACGAATGCAGAAGGTAAACCATGAGCCTTCCATCCGACTTGCTGCAAAAAATTGATGCCTACTGGCGCGCGGCCAATTATCTCTCGGTCGGGCAGATTTATCTGTTTGAGAATCCGCTGCTCAAAGAACCCTTGCGGCACGAGCACATCAAGCCGCGGTTGCTGGGGCATTGGGGCACCGTGCCCGGCCAAAACCTGATCTATGTGCATCTCAACCGCGTCATCAAGCAATACGATCTGAACATGATCTACATCGCCGGCCCCGGGCACGGCGGGCCGGCGCTGGTGGCCAACACCTATCTGGAGGGCACCTACAGCGAGATGTATCCGAACGTCTCGCAAGACGAGCACGGGCTGCGGCGGCTGTTCCGGCAGTTTTCGTTTCCCGGCGGCATTCCCAGCCACGTGGCGCCCGAAACGCCCGGCTCGATCCATGAAGGCGGCGAGCTGGGCTACTCCATGGCGCACGCTTTCGGCGCGGTGTTCGACAACCCCGAGCTGATTGTGGCCTGCGTCATCGGCGACGGCGAAGCCGAAACCGGCCCGCTGGCAACCAGTTGGCACGGCAACAAGTTTCTGAACCCGGCGCTCGATGGCGCCGTGCTGCCCATCTTGCATCTCAATGGTTACAAAATCGCCAACCCGACGATTCTGGCCCGTATCAGCCGCGAAGAGCTGGAGTCGCTGCTGCGCGGCTACGGCTATCGGCCCTATTTTGTCGAAGGCGACGATCCGCCGACGATGCATCAGCTCATGGCCGAGACGCTCGATCGCGTGATCGGCGAAATCCGGCAAATTCAGACCGAAGCGCGGCAGTCGCCATCGGGCGGTTCGGCCCGCCGCCCGCAATGGCCGATGATTGTACTGCGCACGCCCAAGGGCTGGACCGGCCCGAAAGAGGTCGATGGATTGCCGACCGAAGGTACGTGGCGATCGCACCAGGTGCCGATGGGCGACATGTCGCGGCCCGAGCACATTCGCCTGCTCGAAACCTGGATGCGCAGCTACAGGCCCGAAGAATTGTTCGACTCGTCCGGGCGACTGAAGGCCGAGCTGGCCGAGCTGGCGCCGACGGGCGAGCGACGAATGGGCAAGAACCCGCATGCCAACGGCGGCATTTTGCTGCGCGACCTGCGCATGCCCGAGTTCCGCCAGTATGCCGTCGATGTCAAGTCGCCGGGCTGCGTCGAGGCCGAAGACACGCGCGTGTTGGGCCGGTTCTTGCGCGACGTGATTGCCGAGAACGCGCACAACTTTCGCTTGTTCGGACCGGATGAAACCAACTCGAACCGGCTGAACGCGGTCTTCGAGGCCACCAATCGGCAGTGGGAAGCCGAAATCATCCCCGGCGACGACCACCTGGCGCCCGCAGGCCGAGTGATCGAAGTCCTCAGCGAGCATCTTTGCCAGGGCTGGCTCGAGGGCTATCTGCTCACCGGACGGCACGGGCTGTTCACCTCGTATGAGGCGTTCATCCACATCGTTGATTCGATGTTCAACCAGCACGCCAAGTGGCTCAAGGTGACGCGCGAGATTGAATGGCGGCGGCCCATCGCCTCGCTCAACTATCTGCTGGCATCGCACGTCTGGCGGCAAGACCACAACGGCTTCACACACCAGGACCCCGGCTTCATCGACGTCGTGGCCAACAAAAAGGCCGACATCATTCGCATCTATCTGCCGCCCGACGCCAACACGCTATTGTCGGTCATGGACCACTGCCTGCGCAGCCGGCACTACGTGAACGTGGTGATTGCCGGCAAGCACCCGGCCCCGCAATGGTTGAACATGGAAGACGCGGTCAAGCACTGCACGGCGGGCATCGGCATCTGGGAATGGGCCAGCAACGACCGCGGCTACGAACCCGACGTGGTGATGGCCTGCGCCGGCGACGTGCCCACGCTCGAAACGCTGGCGGCCGTCTCGATCTTGCGGCAGTTTGTTCCCGAACTGAAGATTCGCGTGATCAATATCGTCGATCTGATGAAAATCCAGCCGGCCAGCGAACATCCGCATGGGCTGAGCGACAAAGAGTTCGACGTGCTGTTTACCAAGGACAAGCCGATCATCTTCGCGTTTCATGGTTATCCCTGGCTCATTCACCGGCTGGCCTACCGCCGCACCAACCACCGCAATCTGCACGTCCGCGGCTACAAGGAAGAAGGCACGATCACCACCCCCTTCGACATGGCGGTGCTCAACCAACTCGATCGCTTTCATCTGGTCAGCGACGTCATTGACCGGTTGCCGCAGCTTGGCTCGAAGGCGGCGTACACCTTGCAGGCGATTCGCGACAAGTTGACCGAGCATCGCGAGTACATTCGCACCTATGGCCAGGACATGCCCGAGGTGAGAGACTGGAAATGGACTGCGCACTAACGCCGGCACGTTCGCCTCGTCCATTTTGACTTTTGCATTTTGCATTTTGCATTTTGCATTTTGCATTTTGCATTTTGCATTTTGCATTTTGCATTTTGACTTTCCGCTCCGCTGACAGCGCCCTGAGACGGCAAGACCCCGAGGAAGAAAGTCAAAATGCAAAATGCAAAAGTTAAAACCGGTTAAGTTGCCGTCATAGGGCTTCATCTCCCCATCCCTTCCCAAATGACCTTTGCGTTGCCTCGTTGCCCCGCTAACATCGTCCTGCTCCGATCGCATATCTGGTCGAGCGATTGATGGAACGAAACACAAGCAGCAGGAGGCGGCAAAATGAGCAAGGTAGGCTTTTACGGCTGGGTGCGCGAAAACGTCAAACGGGCCGTTCTGCTGGGCTTTTCCGACGCGGTCGAGCAGCTTGGCACACCGATCGATGGCGAAGACATCAGCCCGCAATTGCTGGCGGTGCTTCGCGAACCGAAAAAGCTCTTACCTCCGGAAACCGCCACCACCAAACCAACCGGCGGCGGTCGAAAGCGTCTCGGGCAAACGCTCGAACAAATCCAGCAGCGGTCTGCCGCCGCTCCCGCCACGGGCGCCGCCCAATGAAATCGGACGATGCATCCCCGTCCGTCGTTATCCAGCACCGAAGGTGCGTCATTCGATAGCTCAGGGCGCAGCCCTCGTTGTTCTACACATCTTTTCGTGTATTTCCCGATGAACTTGGTGTTGACAGAAATGGGCGATTGGCAGGTCGGTTTCCAGGCTGCCCATGCGGGCTTAGGAAACATGACCTGCGAAACTGCCGTTC
>DASVHB010000469.1:0-3665 GCA_036379195.1 Pirellulales bacterium | reverse complement strand
CGTCAGCAACCACCGGGCAAGCCGGTGGCATGGCAATGTTCCACGCTGAAGTGGAACAAAAACGTGCCGGGGCGAATACGCCATGCCACCCGAATAATCACGCATAACTGCGAGCGCCGATGGTACGTTTCTCCATTGGCGTCTCGCGCGCAGGCGAACGGCGCGTTGAAGATGCTCATGCAGCGTGGCGGCTACCAACGCCATCGACGTGGCTTGGCTGCTTGGTGCGCTACTTGATGTTTCTATGCAGATAAACCGTTCAGCACCTGGAGTTTGCGGGCGCAATGGACAAGCGATTGCCTTGTTTTTCGTCAGCAAGCGGCCTAGAATCCGAACTCTGTGGCTGCTTCTGCGACACCAGCACCTGCGCGGTTTAAGAGCAGCCGAACCGACCACCTGCGATGCCCAGTACCCTGGAAGGCCAACTGCGAACCCACGGCGGACGCTTCTCGATTGTCGTCTCGCGCTATAATGAATCCATCACCACACCGCTGCTGAATGGAGCGTTGGAGACGTTCGCCCGGCACGGCGTGGCCGACGATGCCATTGACGTGGCTTGGGTGCCTGGCGCGTTTGAGATCCCGCTGATCGCCGCGCGGCACGCCCGCTGCGGGCGCTATGCCGCCGTGCTCTGCCTGGGGGCGGTGATTCGCGGCGAAACCACGCACGACCAGCACATCAACCGCGCCGTCAGCAACGAACTGGCGCGGACCGCCGTCGACAGCGGCGTGCCGGTCTTGTTCGGCGTGTTGACCTGCGATACGCTCGAACAAGCGATCCATCGCTCGGGCGGCAACGTAGGCAACAAAGGCGCCGAGTGCGCCGAGGCCGCCCTGCGCATGGTAGACTTGTTGCGGCAATTGCCCAACTGATTCCGAACCTCCGAGAGTATCTCGCGCGGTTGTCGCCAGACGACGCGCGAGTTGAACGATATGTCCCGACGTAGCCGTGCCCGAGAAGTCGCGCTGCAGGTCTTGTTTCAGGACGACCTGAACCCCGGCGGAAATCCCGCCCAGGCCGATCAGTTTCTGGCCGCCCGGCTGAAGCACGCGGAACTGGTCGAGTTTGGCCGCTCGCTGGTGGCCGGCGTGCGCCGCAACCGCACCGAACTCGACTCGCTGCTGGCCCGCACCGCCGACAACTGGAGCCTGGAGCGGATGGCCACCACCGACCGCAACGTGCTCCGTTTGGGCGTGTACGAAATCCTTTACACCGACACGCCCGGCCGCGTGGCGATCAACGAAGCGGTCGAACTGGCCAAGCGTTATGGCGCGGCCCAGTCGGCGCCTTTCGTCAACGGCATCTTAGACCGCTTTCTGGAAAAGCACCGCCACGACTGAACGCATGGGAATCTTCGACAAGCTCAAAGCCGGGCTGCAAAAAACCACCCGACTGCTGAACACCGACATTCGCGACCTGTTCAAGAGCGAAGGCCGGCTGGTCGACGACGCGTTTCTCGACGATCTGCTGGCCGTCTTGATCCGCACCGACATGGGCGTGCAGTCGGCCCAGCAAGCGATCGCCGAGGTGCGTACCGACTATCGGGGCCGGGTGGTCCATCTCGCCGATGTGCTGGACACCGTCAAGAAAAAGCTGAAGGGGCTGCTCTCGCAGGAGGAGTCGCCGTTGCGGCTGGCCGCCGAAGGCCCGACGGTGATGATGGTGGCCGGCGTGAACGGGGCGGGCAAGACCACGTCGATCGCCAAGCTGGCCAATCTGTTTACCTCGCAGGGCCGTCGCGTGGTGCTGGGCGCCGCCGATACATTTCGCGCGGCGGCGGTCGAACAGCTTACGATCTGGGCCGGCCGGTTGGGCTGCGAGATTGTCAAGGGCGAGCCGGGCGGCGATCCGGCCAGCGTGGCCCACCGGGCGGTGGCGCGGGCCATTGAATCCAAGGCCGACGTGTGCATTGTCGACACCGCCGGACGCTTGCAGACGCAGCAGAATCTGATGCAGCAGTTGACCAAGATCCACCGCGTGATTGGCAAGCAATTGCCCGGCGCTCCGCACGAGGTGCTGCTGGTGCTCGACGCCACCACCGGCCAGAATGGCATCAGCCAGGCCAAGCACTTTACCGACGCGGTGCAGTGTACGGGCATCGTGCTGGCCAAGATCGACGGCACGGCCAAGGGCGGCGTGGTGGTGGCCATTCGGCAACAAGTCGGCCTACCAGTCAAGTATATTGGCGTGGGCGAAAAAGCCGACGACCTGGCGGCGTTTGAGCCCGATACATTTGTCGAGGCAATGTTTGAGGATCTGGTGCCGGCATAGAGCGGCAAGATGCGCTTGGCCAGTTTTTACTTTTGCATTTTGCGTTTTGCATTTTTACTTTCCCTCCTCGAGGTGCGCCGCCGCCGGACGCAAAAGTCAAAACGCAAAAGGAAGTGTGAAGGAGGTAGGGTGGGCCGAGCGCAGCGAGTCCCACCATTGGCTAATCTCGTGTCGACAGGTGGCGTTGCCGAAAAAGGTGGGACTCGCAAGCTCGTCTCACCCTACCGTTAGCAGGAATTCGCACGTTAAAATAGAAAAATGCCCCTTGCCTCCGACAGCATGACGATCGAGGGGCTGCTAGCCGCGGCGCGGCAGGGCGATGCGCAGCAGAAGGAACTGCTGTTTCAGGCATGCCGCAGCTATCTGAATCTGTTGGCGCGAACGCAGGTGCGGGGCTGGTTGCAAGCGAAAGTTGACGCCTCCGATCTGGTGCAGTTGACCTTGCTCGAAGCACACCGCGACTTCGATCGCTTCGCGGGGCGCAGCGAGGCCGAATGGCTGGCGTGGCTGCGGCGAATTCTGGCGCACAACACGGCCGACGTGGTGCGTCACTACAGCGGCGCCGAAAAGCGGCAGGCGCGGCGCGAGGTTCGCTTCGCCAGCGCTGCCGACGACTCGCAGGCGGCGGGCGCGCCCGAGCCGATCGGCCGCGAGCCAACACCCAGCCAACAGCTTATCTGCCGCGACCGGCAGTTGCAGCTTGCGGCCGCCATCGACGCTCTGCCGCCCGACTACCGCGAAGTGATCGTGCTTCGCAATCTGGAGCGCCTCAGCTTCGACGAAGTTGCCCAGCGCATGGGCCGGTCGCGTCCCGCCGCCCAAATGCTGTGGGGCCGGGCGATTCAGAAGCTGCAAGCGGGGATAGGGAACAGGGGATAGGGAACAGGGCACAGGGAAATAGAATTCAACACTATCCCCTGTTCCCTGTTCCCTGTCCCCTGTCCCCTACTTTAATCCCCATCTCGCGCATCAGAAGCTGCATGTCTTCCCAGACGTCTTTCTTGGCGGCAGGGTTGCGAAGCAAATAGGCGGGGTGATAGGTGCAAAGCACGCGGGCGCCGCGATAATCGAAGAAACGCTTGCGCATCCGCCCGATCGAGAGGTCCGTGTTCAGCAGCGCTTGAGCGGCCACCGCTCCCAGACAGCAAATAAACTCGGGGCGAATGATCTCAAGCTGCCGGTTGAGATACTCGCGGCAATTGGCCACCTCGTCGGGCAGCGGATTGCGGTTTTGCGGCGGGCGGCATTTGATGGTGTTGAGAATGTAGACGTCTTCGCGGCGAAGCGTGCAGGCTTCGATGATCTTGTTCAGCAATTGCCCGGCACGCCCGACGAAGGGTTCGCCTTGGGCGTCTTCGTCGGCGCCGGGCGCCTCGCCCATGAAGCAGAGCCGG
>DASVHB010000468.1:0-8859 GCA_036379195.1 Pirellulales bacterium | reverse complement strand
AGACTGCCAACGTGAAACTCCGCCGGGCAAGCCGGCGGCATCTTGATCGGACCACGCCGATTGCAAGGACGAACAGAAACCTCCGAGGAATGACTCACCCATCTCACCTTTATTCTTAGCGAGCACAGCCATGCTTTCCCTTCTTGAAACACTCGGCTGGTGGGGTATCGATTTCCATTTGCCGGCGGGCGTGTTGTTGCTTGCCGTGACTGTCTGCTTGATCCGCGTCAGGCAGCCTGCCCGAAGACGCGCCATCGGCGGGGCCGCCGCCGTTGGGCTGTTGCTGTTGGCGTTGTTGACGGTGCTGCCTGGCTGGCCGCACATGGCCTGGCGGCAAGCGCCGCCGCGCCATGCCTTGCCGCAGATCACCGAGGCATTACCAAATGCGGGCACTCCTGAGGAACTGTTAACGGTTAACAGTTCGGCGATGCCGGAATGGAACAATCTCGAATTGGCTCCCGCACCGGGACATGCGCCGCTGGCGACGGGAGTCCGTCAAGCGGCGCAGGCCGACTCGCCAAGCGCAACGCCCCAACCTAGTGCGGTGGCGCCGAGTGTTGCAATTCATATCAACTGGCCGGTCCTCGCGGGGTTAGTCGTCCTCGTCGGCGCCGCCTGGGCGTGCATTTGGCTGCTGCTGGGCACGGTTCAGGCCGCCCGAATCCGTCGCGGAGCAAAAGCTGCCGGCCCTGAACTATGCAGCGCGTTCGATCGCATCGTGGGCGCACCGCGGCACAAGCCGCAATTACTCATCAGCGGCGACACGACTTTGCCGCTGGCGATGGGTCTGTTCCGGCCGGCGATCGTGTTGCCGCAGTCGTGCGCGAGCACGTCGTCCAGCGCGGAAGTCGAGGCGGCCATCGCTCATGAATGGGCCCACATCCGCCACGGCGATTTGTGGCTTCTGGCTCTATTGCGATCGTTGTTGCCGCTGTTGGCGTGTCAGCCGTTGTTTTGGTGGCTGCGAAAAATCATCCGCACGGCGCAGGAAGAATTGGCCGACGCCGCCGCGGCCGATCGCGGCGGACGCGTGGCCTATGCCGAAGTGCTCTTGGCTTGGGCGCGTACTTCGCCCGCCGTTTTGCCTCGCGGCCTGGACGGGTCGCTGGCGCTTTGGGAGCGGCCCTCGCAACTCAAGCGTCGCGTGTTGACGCTCTTGGACCGCGGCTTTCACGTCGAGCTGCGCTGTTCCCGCCGCCGCCGGCTGGCCATCACTGCCGTCACGTTGACCATCGCCGGATTGCTCTCAATTCCTACTTTGCGCCAAGCTATCTCGGCCGACGACGAAAATGCAGCCATTGCAGCGAAAGAAAGCAACAGAGACGAAGCAGCTGCAGCGCACACGACGTCCGAAACCGGCTCGGCCCAAGCGCCCAAAAAGTCGTCGCATGAAACCGGCGCCGCGCTCGCCGACGCAAAACAGCCAATGCGCGCGGGAGACAACATGGCGGTCACACGCGGTCGGGTGCTTACGCCCGATGGCAAGCCTCTGGCCGGCGCGAAGCTATATCTGACATATTCCAATGTCGCCAACGTTCAGCCGCAGTTGCTGGGCGAAAGCGGCGATGACGGGCGGTTTGAGTTCCGTGTCGATAAATCGCAGCTCAATACGTCGTTCACGCCCGATCCATGGTCGACCGCCGCCATCACCGCCGTTGCCGAGGGGTTTGGCTTTGAATGGGTCAACGCAAGCCAGACCGACGCTGAAGGCAACCTGACCATCAAGCTTGTGAAAGACGTGCCGATCCACGGGCGGATTCTTACGCTCGAAGGCCGCCCGGTGGTCGGTGCTAAGGTGAAGCTTTCAATGGTCGGTGCGCCAGACGGGGGCCTCGACGACTATGTCAAGGAGCTGCGCGGGGGCCTGCGGGGCGACCGCGCCCTGCAATCAAGCCGCTTAGGGCGAAGTGCGTTCCCCGGCATGCGCGACACCGCCGTGACCGACGCGGAAGGACGCTTCACGCTCGCCGGCATCGGCGGCGAACGCGTGGTGCAAATGCTCGTTACCTCCGACGAAGCCGAGCACGTAGTTGTTCGGGCACTGACGCGCGAAATTGATCCGATCGAGCCGCCTCAAACGGGTCCGGGTTGGGGTGCCGAAAAAACCTACGGTGCGATGTTTGAGTTTCTGGCCAGACCATCGCGAACGATCGTGGGCACGGTCCGCGAGAAAAGTGGTCAGCCGTTGCCGGGCATTTCCATCCGCAGCTTCAGCGGCGCCGGGCTGACCGCCACCACCGACGCACAAGGACGATACGAGCTGATCGGGCATTCCAAAGCGCCGCAATATCAGGTGCGCGTGATACCGGAAAACATGCCTTACTTTGGCACAATGCTCAATATCGCCGACACGCCGGGCCTGGACCCCATCGTGGCCGATATCGAACTGTCGCGCGGCATTGCGGTCGAGGGTCGCGTTACCGCGGGCCCCAACGGAGAACCGAACGAGGCCACGGTCGAGTACCATCCCTTGTTTGGAAATCAATACGTCGAACGGATCGGCCAACTGCCGGCAGTCAATCAAGCGGCCGCGTCAGCCACATGCGATGCCGAGGGCCGATACGGCATACCGGTGCTGCCGGGGCCGGGTGTGTTGACCTTCAAGTATGGCCCCTGGTATCGGCAGGCCGTCGCACGCGACTATCTACCCGCCTGGCTCGATCGGGAAAAAGTCGGCCAGCTCTATCGGTCGCTAGGCATCGAGCAGCCTGAAACGGACGGCAATTTTCTGAGGACCGAAACCGGATCGAACAGGATGGCCATCATTGGCCTCGGGATGTACAACCAGGCGTTGCTGATCAATCCGGACGAGAACGAAGATTCACTCACGCGAGACGTGCAGCTCGAACTGGGCCGCACGCTGAACGTGACGATCGAAACGGCCGACGGCAAGCCGCCGGCGGACCTTACGGTTCGCGGGCGAACCAATCTGCGCTTTGTGTCCGAAAAGATCGAGGCGCCAGAATTTCAAGTGACCGGTCTGCACCCGAAGATCGAACGCGAGTTGACCATCGAGGCGCGCGAGCAAAAGCTCGGCGCCTATCGGGTGATTCACGGCGACGAGGAAGGGCCGATCACACTGCGTTTGCAGCCCTGCGGCGCCGTGTCGGGACGGCTGCTCGACGAGGACGGCGAGCCGCTGGCCAACACGGCGCTAGGCGTCGGGCAGGTGCGAGTGATGCCGCCCGAGTTTTCGGCGACGACGGATAAGGACGGCAAGTTCCGTTTGGACGGCCTGGTGCCCGGCATGCCCTACGGCATTACCCTACGACGACAGGGCCAAATGGGCCAGGGCATGCGCCAGCTTGCCACCGATGTTGTGGTCGCGCCGGGCAAGACGCAGGACCTGGGCGACTTGGATCTCAAACCCAAGGCGATGCCGCGTCCCGGTGGGTTCGGCCGAGTGCCCGGCGCGGCGGCTGGCTCAAAGCCCAACGCGGCGAAGCCTGCGACGAACGACTAACCGGCAGATTTGCGGAGCCTTGCCTGATGATCCTCAACCACCTGAATCTCACCGTCACCGACGTGCGCGAGACCCACCAGTTCCTGCAGAAATACTTTGGGCTGCACGACAAGGGCGGTAACAGCAACATCGCTTTTCTGGCGGACGACGCCGGCCTGTTTCTCTCGCTGACCAGTGCCAAGCTCGGCGGCGCGAGTGAGGTGAGATATCCGGTGAATTTCCACATTGGTTTCGGGCAGCCGAGCGAATCGAGCGTGAATGAAATCAATCAGCGTCTCAAAGACGACGGTTACGACGTGCCGTCTCCCTCGCGGCAACATGGATCGTGGACGTTTTATTTCACCGCGCCCGGCGGATTTACGATCGAAGTGCTGTCGTGAGACCGCAAACCCGTATTGCGCACCCGCTCTCACCAAGCGCGAAGCGCAGGCGAGGACAGCCACTGAACTTGCCTCGCTTGCGCTTTTTGATGTTGCGTTCTTCACTGCCACGGAGTGGCAACGGAGTTTAGCCGTGGGCGCCAGCCCGCGGAAAACCGGAACATTTTGTTGTGGAAGCCGCGGAGCGCACCACGTCCGGCTCTGTCGCCGCTCCGCGGCTTGGCGAGCGTCGCGTAATGGTATCGCGGGCTATCGCCCACGGCTAAACTCCGCGCACCGCTCCGCGGTGGTCCCTCGGAAAGCGCAACATCAAAACTTGCGCTTCGGGTTAGTGCGGCGCGCGCCGTTCGGCGGCTCCGGGGGAACGTGCGCGATGCGGGCTAAGGCGAGACTTATGCGAGCGACGTGCCGGACAAGTCGTCGGCAGCGTAAAACCTGACAGGCAGCGTGATGCTGCCCTGCCGCAGCGAGGCGAACAGGCCGGCCGCGATCAGATCGGCGGTGGTTCCGGGGTTGCGGCGGTGTCCGTCGGCCCGCAGCCAGAAATCGAAATCGGCCACGGCACGCCGATAGGCTTCGTCGCCCGGCCCCCCTGCCGCCAAGGCCGCCGCGGCCAGCGCGGCCGATTGCCGCGCCACCGCCGCGCCACACTTTCGGGCAATCAGACTATCGGGAAACTCGCTCATCAGTCGTAGCTGAGCGTACACGATGGCTTCGCCCAGCGGCCACGATTGTGCGAGCGCCTCGCCGATCGCCGGCACGGCCGCCTCGAGCACCTCGCTAAAGTGATTGGCATATTGGCGGGCCACCAGATCGCGGTCGGCGGCCAAACGCATGGCGGCCAGCAGATCGGCGGGCGGCGGCCCGGCGACATCGGCTTCGTCGACGCGTCCCATGCCGCCCGGCTGCGCCAGCCGGATGGCCTCGTAGACCAACCGCGCATCTTCATCGTCGAGCGCGTGCAATACCTGGGCGATGCTCTCAGCATTGGCTTCGGCAGCCATCGCCAGGGGGGCCAGCAGCAGCACGGTGCCGAGATTGGTGTTGGTGCCCACGGCCTGCCGTGTGGCCGAGACGGCCTCGAACACGATTTGCCCCAGACGAGCCTTGCCGGCCGCGCGATCGAAGGCGGGCTGAATCACCAAGGCGCTGGTGGCGAAATCGACGAACGTGACATCGTCGAAATCGGCCGCGCGATGCACGTTGCCCGGCTTGCTGGCCATCGCTTCCCACAGGCAAGCGAGGCTGGCAAGTTGGCCGAGGGAGAAGGTGGTGGGGGGCATGGGGAGTGATGAGTGGTGAGTGGTGAGTGGTGAGTGGTGAGTGGTGCGCGTCTTTTCACTTTTCACTTTCTACTTTTTACTCCGCTCGATAAAAGTGCGCAGGAGGGGTACGATCCGCTCGTGGGCGTCCTCAATCACGTAGTGGCCGGCGTCGTCGAAGCGATGCACCTCGGCCTCGGGAAAAAACTGCTGGAAACGCTCTAAAAAATGGGGAGTAAAGCACCAATCACGCATTCCCCAGATCAGCATCACCGGCAGATCGCGCAGGTTGACGAGATCGTGCTCGATCGCTGCCAACGTGGCATAGCTGGGGTGCCGCGGTGAAAGGGGAATGTCTTGCACGAAGCGGTGCGTCGCCACGCGGTTCGACCAGGTGTCGTAGGGCGCCAACAAGCCGGCGCGGACCGCGGGCGTCATACGTTCGTGCTTGGCGACGGCCAGGGTCAAAGCCGCCCGTGCGAAGGCGTTCGCTCCCTGCACGGCCAATCGTCCCAACAGCGGCGTGCGGCAGACGCGAATGCGCCAAGGCATGCGCCGCGAGCGAAAGGCCGCCGTATTGAACAGTATCAAACGCCGAAACCGCTCCGGCTCGGCGACGGCGGCTCCCAGCCCGATCGCGCCGCCCCAATCGTGGGCCAACAGGTTGATTTGACGCAGTCCCAGCCGATCGATCAGCCGCCGCAGGTTGTCGATGTGCGTCGCCAGGCGATATTCGTAATGCCGCGGTTTGTCGGAAAGGCCGCAGCCGATATGGTCGGGCACGATCACGCGATATTGCTCGCGCAGCGGCTTGATCAGCTCACGCCAGTAGAACGACCAGGTGGGGTTGCCGTGCACCAACAACAGCGGCTCGCCTTCGCCTTCGTCGAGATAATGATAGCGCAGCCCATCGAGCTCGAGCCAACGCGACTTGAAAGGATAGAACGGGCGCCAGTCAGAGTTGTCTGCCACAAGAGCATCGTAGTGCGGGCGCTCGCCCAGCGATAGTTCTCTACCGCGGCTTATTTTTTTAGCTCGGTTGCCACCCAGGCCGCACCGGCCGCCACCGCGCCGATGACTAACGACGCGGCCACCGGCATCAGATAGCTTTTCAGGGTGTAGCCCATGAGCGAAGCGGCAATCATGCTGGCGACAAACCCGAAATTAAACGCCACAATCAGGGCCATCCGCTGCTGTTTCTTGGCGGCCTGTTTCTCTTCATAGGTTTGGCTGGGCGCGGCCCCGGGGGGCGCGGCCGCCGGAGCGGCTTTTTCGTCGGCCTTCGGCGCGGCGGTCGCGCGCTTGGCCGGTCCCGCCGCCATTTGCGCCGCGGCCGCTTCCTTGGGAAAATGCTTGGCAATCACCTGGTTCACGTCGGCCGGCGTGCACAGCACCAGCCGCACCGGCGCGCCTAACTGCAACCGCAGCAAGTCTTCGATTTCGGGGGGCAACAAATGCGGCGCCATCACCAGCACCCGCCCGTCGACCGCCATCAGCGGCACGCACGACTGCTGCCGCGCGGTGACGGCGGGCATCTTCGGCGTCAAGCTCTCGTCGATCTCGACGTCTTCCAGATTGATGAATGGCAGGCCGATCGAATCGGCATAAACCTGCATGACCTGATCGGCGGGCGCCAGCCGCTGTTGAAAGATGGCGTCGCGCACCTCGACGCCGATGGTGCGCGAAAACCGGCGGGCCTTGTCGAGCTGTTCGGACGTGAGCACCTTGCGGGCGACCAGCAGTTCTTCGAACGATTTGGCCTTGCCCGACGCCGGCGCCGCCGCTCGCCCCAGCGAGGCGTCATACTCGGCCTTGCGCACCGCATCGGTGAGGCAAAGCATGGCCTGGCACAGCTCGTTCAACAGGGCCTGCGACTGCGGGCCGAACTCGCCCGCGGCGTACTTGCGTACATGCGCGTTCAGCTTGCGATAGCTGCCGCGGACCGCGTTGGCGTCGTCCTCGAACAACTTGAGCTTCAAGAGCTGGTAGTGGTTCAGCGGACGGGCGGTCTCGCTGATCTCCAGCCAATCGCGGTAAACGTCGACTTGCGTGCTCACTGCACCACGTACTGCTGGGCCAGGTTGGAATAGGCGTCGATTTGCTGCTCGTTCAGCCCACCGCGGCGCTCGATCTCGATCGCCGCCTCGCCGCCGCCCGTCTTGTCTCGGGCGCGCACCCGCACGCGGCCGTCGGTGCCATAGGAATACGTCACTTCCACCGGCGATCCCTTCGGCAGGTTCGGTGGCAATTGGGTGATGCTGCAGTTGCCGATCAGCGAGCAGGCCTGCGGATCGGGCGCGTCGCCCTCGATCACTTTGACCGTGGCCCGCACCTGGTTGGTCTCGATCGTATTGAATACCTGCTGTTTTTCGACCGGCAGCCGCGAGTTGCGCGGAATCATGACGTGGTTGAAAGGTTTTTTGGTTTTCGGATCTTTGATCGCCACGCCCAGGCTGTGCGAGTTGACGTCGTCTTGCTTGACGTTTTTCAGATACCGCCGCACGGTGTCGGCTAGTTCGCTGCCCTCGCCACGGTATTTGGCCTCCAAAATGGCGGCGTGAATGGCGGCGCCCTGGGCCACCGCCGTATGCGGCGAGAGCTCTTGGAACGGCTTTTTGCCGGTTACCTGTTCCAGCAGCAACGGCACGCGCGGCATCAGCGTCGAGCCGCCCACCAGCACAATCGCGTCCAGCTCTTGCGGCTGAATCTTCGCTTGCTCGATCACCAACTCGGTGGTGTCGATGGTGCGTTGCAGCAAATCGGCGGTCATCTGCTCAAACTGATCGCGCGTGACCGTCACCGAGTTGCTCTTTCCCTCGTGCCGGCAGACGATCGAGACCTGCGTCTGTTGCGAGAGGGTCACCTTGGCCTGGTCGCAGTCGTTGCGGAGCACCTGTGTGGTGACCGCCGAATCGCGCGGGTCGGCGCCGTGCCGCTTTTTGAACTCATCGGCCACGTAGTTCAGCAGCCGGTCGTTCCAATCGATGCCGCCCAGATAGACGTCGCCGTCGGTGGCCAGCACCTGAAAATGCGTGGGCGTATACTTCACCACGGTGACGTCGAAGGTGCCGCCGCCCAGATCGTAGACCAGCGCCATGCGCGGTTTCTCGAATTTGCCGGCGCCCAGCTCGCCGCGATGCCAGGCGTAGGTGAGCGTGGCGGCGGTCGGCTCGTTGATAATGTCGATCACATTCAGGCCTGAAATGCGGCCGGCGTCTTGCGTGGCCTTGCGCCGGGCGTCGTTGAAGTAATAAGGCACGGTGATCACGGCGTTGCCGACTGTGCCGATCCGCTTTTCGGCGTCTTGGCGGAGCTTTTTCAGGATCAATGCCGAGAGAAACTCGGGCGTGATTTCATGCCCGTCAAAGGTGCGTTTATACTCGGCGGTGCCCATGTGCCGCTTGACGCGCTCGACGACGTGTTCGGGGTCTTCCATGGCGGCCCGCGTGCGGCTGGGACCGACAATGACATGCCCGCTCTGCGCGAGCACGATCAGGCTGGGCGTTTCAACTTCTTCTTCTTCGTTGAGCAGGGCGATCGGCGCGCCGGTTTCATCGAGCTTGGCGATGGCCGAAAACGTGGTGCCCAGATCAATTCCGACGGTGTGGCCTGGCTTGAATTCCATAGGTACTTGGTCAAAAACGATGCGAAGGGTGATGCTAGCGATTGTCGGTCCCCGCGCGGCGATAGTCAAGCAAGAGGGGATTCAGGATTCAGGATTCAGGATTCTGAACCTGACCTGTGGCGTACGCAA
>DASVHB010000467.1:0-11854 GCA_036379195.1 Pirellulales bacterium | reverse complement strand
GCGCCGATCGGCGCGGCCGCTGCTCGGGGCCAGCAAGCCATGAGCAAGGCGAGTGCCAACCCGCAGTGTACGGCTTCGATCTGTGGCCCACGTAAGACCACGGTTTCGACGTTAACCTATGCGGGAGCGATACTTAGGAGTCATCGACCGTAGGATTCCGCATTCGACCTATTTACTTGCCAAGAGCACCCGCTTGGAGCGTGTTGTAGCGGATTACTGCCCACGGGGCGGACGTGTGCCCACGCCGCAATGGAGATATGCCCAGTAGGGAATCGCCCAACGGCGCGGAGTCCGTTCCCTAATCGGTTTGACGAACAAGTTCGGCAAGTGCCTCGGTGGCTGGGGCAGAGTTTAAGCGATGCCCCGGTCGATCCGCTTCTGGGGCATCGGCAAGCCTCTGCCCCAGCCACCAGTCCTCTGTGGCTTTCCGCAGAGGCCCGAGCGACCTCGATTCGCAACTTACGGAACGGCACGGCGTCCGTTCCCTACCGATGCCGAGCATGGCAACCACGGGCCGGTCGGATCAGAGACCAAGCTCGGCCCCTTGCTGCCCGGTCGGCCCGACACTACCATAAGGGGCTTCGTTTGGCTCGGAGTTTCGGATGCGGCACGTCATCTCGGCGGTGGTGCAGAACGTTCCGGGAGTGCTCGCGCACATCTCCGGCATGCTCGCCTCGCGCGGTTACAACATCGACAGCCTGGCGGTGGGCGAGACGGAAGATCCGCATTTCTCGCGGATGACCTTTGTCGTGGTCGGCGACGACAGTATCCTTGAGCAGGTCCGCAAGCAGCTCGAAAAAATTGTGACCGTCGTCCGCGTGCTCGATATCAGCGCGCAGGACTTCGTCGAACGCGACCTGATGCTCATCAAGGTGGCCGCCAGATCGGGCGCCGAACGCAGCGAGGTCAAAGAGCTGGTCGAAATCTTTCGCGGCAGAATCGTCGATGTCTGCCCCGCCGAAGTGATGATCGAAATCTCCGGCCAGGAACGCAAACTCGAAGGCTTCATCGACCTGATGCGGCGGTTCGGCATCAAAGAACTGGTGCGAACGGGCCGCATCGCCATGGTCCGCGGCGAACGCGGCCAACCGGAATAACTCACCGATTGCTCGCGGAGCAGCGGACGACTTCAGCATCTCTCACCCCCCAGTTCATCATGCCCGCCAAGATTTATTACGACAAAGACGCCGATCTCGCCCATCTGAAGGGCAAAACCATCGCCATTCTCGGCTACGGCTCGCAAGGCCACGCCCACGCTCAGAACCTGCGCGACAGCGGTTGCACGGTGGTGGTCGGTCAGCGGCCTGGCAGCCCCAATTACGACCTGGCGGTGAGCCACGGCTTCAAGCCGATGCCCATCGAAGAAGCCACCGAGCAGGGCGACCTGGTGAACATGCTGCTGCCCGACGAAGTGCAGGGCGATCTGTATCGGCAGTCGGTCCGTCCGCACCTGAAGCCGGGCAACGTGCTGATGTGTTCGCATGGGTTCAACGTTCACTTTGGCCAGGTGGTGGCGCCCGAGGGAGTCGACAGCCTGCTGGTGGCGCCCAAGGGTCCCGGGCACCTGGTGCGCAGCGAGTTTGAAAAGGGCGGCGGCGTGCCCTGTTTGATCGCCATGAACGACGGCGCCAGCGACAAGACGCGGCAGCTTGGCCTGGCCTATGCCAAGGGCATCGGCGGCACCCGCGGCGGCGTGATCGAAACCACCTTTGCCGAAGAGACCGAGACCGACTTGTTCGGCGAACAGGTGGTGCTTTGCGGCGGCGTCAGCGCGCTGGTCAAAGCGGCCTATGAGACGTTGGTGGAGGCCGGCTATCAGCCCGAAATGGCCTACTTCGAGTGCATGCACGAGCTGAAGTTGATTGTCGATCTGTTCTATCAGGGCGGCTTGAACTACATGCGCTACAGCGTGTCGAACACCGCCGAGTATGGCGACTACACGCGCGGGCCGCGAATTGTGACCGACGAGACCAAGGCCGAGATGAAAAAGATCTTGCACGAGGTGCAGTCGGGACAGTTTGCCCGTGAATGGATTCTGGAGAACAAGGCCAACGCTCCGGCGTTCAAGGCCACGCGTCGCCGCGAGCGGCAGCACGGCATCGAGGATGTCGGGCGACGGTTGCGCCGGCTGATGAGCTGGATTAATGCGAAGGAAGTTTGACGAGGCCGTAGGATGACCTTCCTAGGTCGTCCTGCCCGAGGTGGACGACCTAGGAAGGTCATCCTACGATTACGCTCGCCGTACGAAGAATCGGAAAGGTTTCACCGATGCCTGTCGAATCAACGACCCGAGACATTCTGAATACCCTGCAGCCGGGCGACCGCATCGAGGTGGTGCACCAGGTGAAGGTGGGGCTGAAGATCTGGCACACGCGCACCACGGGCACCGTCGAGCACGTGCGGCGGCGGCGGCATGGGCTGCACTTTCGCCGCCACTACGACGACAAGGTGTTCAGCGACGAGGTGAAGCTGCGGCTTGACGACGGCTCGCTCACGACCGTGTCGATCGACGAATACAGCGAAGTCCACAAACTGCCTTTGCCCGCTGGAGCATAATCGGCGTTTCACCACCTGGGGGGTGATCGGCTGCGCGCAGCCGATGGATTGCCGGAAGCTCGGCGAGCGGGCGTAGGGTGGGCCGAGCGCAGCAAGTCCCACCTTTTGCCCGTGACTCTTTCCGGCTTCGCACTGCCTAGAGCCAAACATTGTGGCATGCCCAGGTGGCTGGGGCAGAGGCTTGCCGATGCCCCGGCTCGAATCCTCCGGGGCATCGCTAAGACTCTGCCCCGGCCACTCCTTGGCGTCAAGTGATCGGGCGGCCATTTCCTATTTGCTTCGCCCCGCGTACCAACGCTGCGAGCGGTTGTCTCCGCTATAATTCAGACAAGGCACATTCAGGTCGTCGCTATCTCGCGCCGGCTGCTTAATAAAATGCCAGCGATCGACCAGACTTGAAATGGACACCGACGAAGTACTGAATCCGCCGACCTCGCTGCCGCTGTTCCGGGCGCACCCGCGGAACTTCGCCGATAACCGCTTTGTCTACCCGGTGGTCAGTCGGCGGTCGGGCGGAGTATCGGTCGGTATCAACCTCAACCCGGACAAGGTTTGCAATTTCGATTGCATCTATTGCCAGGTCAACCGCGTGTCGCAAAGCGAAACGCGCTTTGTCGGGCAAGAACCGTTGCTGGCCGAACTCGACGCCATGCTGTCGCTGGTCACCTCGGGCGAACTCTTTCTCGACCAACAATTCGCGGCCACGCCCGAGCCGCTGCGGCGGCTCAACGACATCGCCTTCAGCGGCGACGGCGAACCGACCACGTATCGCAACTTCGACCGCATCGTGGCCGCCTGCGCCGACGTGAAGCGCCGCCACGGTCTCGACGCGGTAAAAATGGTGCTCATCACCAATGCCAGCCGTTTTCATCGGCCCGCGGTAGCACGGGGCCTGGAGATCCTCGACGCGAACCAAGGCGAAATTTGGGCCAAGCTCGACGCCGGCACCGAAGAATACTACAAGCTGGTCGAGCGGACGACGATCCCGTTTCGCTTGATTCTCGACAATATCACGGCGGCGGCGCGGATTCGCCCGTTGGTGATCCAGGCGCTCTTTATGCGGATTGGCGGCGAGCCGCCGCCCGAGGCCGAGCAAGACGCGTTTTGCGACCGTCTGAACGAGATCGTCGCCGCCGGCGGGCAGTTGAAGCTGGTGCAGATTTACACCGTCGCCCGCCCACCCGCCGAGAGTTTTGTGGCGCCGCTCACCAACGCCGAAGTCGACGCGCTGGCGGAGCGGGTGCGGAAGCGCACGGGGTTGGCGACGGCGGCGTATTATGGATTGGACGGTCGAGGCAAACGGTAGAACGGGGCGGCAATAATGGGTAGTGGCCTCACAGTGAGTTGGTGTGGATGACCAACTCACTGTTAGGACACTACCCAATAATGGGCCGATAACGGGCTTTGCTCGCGGTTATGATAAAATGCAAGCAGTGTGCGTGCGAATTTCTCTCAATCTGGCGAGAAGGATATCCAGGCGGCGCTGAAACAGGCGTGACGATCTTGGTTTGGGCCATCGGGTGGATGCTTCTTGGCTTGGTGCTATGGGTCGTAGCCTCGGTTTTCGGTGTTCAAGTCCTACATTTCTTTGGTCCAATGTTTATGTTGTTGGGCGTCGTAAAGGTCTGGTGGATACCAGAAAGCAAAAGGACCATCTTATTGCACGGTGGGAATAGGTGCCCTCAATGCGGCGCAGAGAATGAGTTGCACTGGTACGACTGACGCGCCGATGTGACACGCACTAACCGCGCGATCCTGAACCCGAAATCGGTGAGCAACTAAAAAGTACACTTCCTCTTCTCTATTCTGTGACGCGACTGGCCACGTTTATTCGTCAGCCTGCATCAACCCGAAGTGCCGGCGACGAGGAGATGTGACGTTGCCTCGCTTGTGCTACGGGTTAGTGCAAGATCACTGTGGAGCAAACCTGAGGGCCGCGGAATCGTCCTGGCTAGATGGAGCAGAGAGAAGAGGAGGCGTACTTCCGATTCCCCTGCCGTTGGCCGCCGCACTGAGGACGCGCGGTGGCCAAAGTACCGTCCACGGCGGCATACGCAGCCAACCGGGAGGCGCTACCGCTGTCCCTGAAAGCCGATCTTATCGCGAACCGCTTCGGGCAGGCGTTCGAGTAACCGGCTGTGCTCGGCCAAGGTCCGAATGATCGCGGCCATGTCGCGCTCGATGCGGGCGAAGCGCTCGGCATTTTCGCGTTGCGTGTCGGCCCAGATCCGGTCGTTCTCCGCAATGTGGCGATTCGTTTCGGCCATGCTGCTGACAAACTCGGCCTGGTTTTGGATCAGCAGCGCCATGGCTTCTTCCAGTCGATCGCGGCCCTTCTGATTCGTGCGCTTTTTGGCCAAGGCTGGCTCCGAAAAATCGGCAATGTGGATATCAGTTGCGCGACGTCAACGATTCTACGCCCGTCACCGCCAAATTGCAAAATCGGGTCGGGCCAGGTAACGCCATAAGGATGAGTTGCTGTGGGCGATGATACACCAACCCGACGCGCTACATTTGATGTTGCGCTCTTCACTGCCACGGAGTGGCAACGGAGTTTAGCCGTGGGCGCCAGCCCGCGGAAAACCGGTGACTTTTGTTGTGGGAGCCGCGGAGCGGCGGCGGAGAGCACCACGCCCGGCTCTGTCGCCGCTCCGCGGCTTGGCGAGAGGCGCGCAATGGTACCGCGGGCTATCGCCCACGGCTAAACTCCGCTCACCGCTCCGCGGTGGACACTCGAAAGGCGCAACATCAAAACGCTAGCGAGGCAAGTAAAGGCCACTTCCTCGCTAGCGCTTCGGGTTGGTGTGGGTTAGCGGCGGCGTGTCAGATGGCCTCGGCCACGCGGCGGCCAACTTCGGCGGTGGTGAGCCGGCCACCGAGGTCGGGGGTGGTGTGGCCCTCGGCCAAGACGCGCTCGATGGCGGAGCGAATCAGTCGGCCCGCCTCAAGTTCGCCGAGCCAATCCATCATCATGGCGGCGCTGAGAACGGCGGCGATGGGGTTGGCAATGCCCTGCCCGGCAATGTCGGGCGCCGAACCATGCACCGGCTCGAACATCGAGGGATACCGTCGCTCGGGGTTCAGGTTCGAGCTGGGGGCAAGGCCCAGCCCGCCACTGATGATGCCGCCCAGATCGGTCAGCAGATCGCCGAACAGGTTCGAGGCCACCACCACGTCGAACCGCTCGGGCGAGCGCACGAAGTTCATGATGGCCGCGTCGGCGTGCTGCTTGTCGGCCTCGACATCGGCGTATTGCCCGCGCAGCTCTTCGAGAATCTCGTCCCAAAGCACATAGGCAAATCGCTGGGCGTTCGATTTGGTGATCATGGTCAGACGGCGGCGGCGCGAGCGGGCCATCTCGAAGCCGAACCGCAGCACGCGCTCGACGCCGCGGCGCGTATGCACCGCGGTTTGCACGGCCGACTCATCGGGGTGCCCGACGTGAAACCGCCCGCCCACGTTCACGTATTCGCCTTCGGAGTTTTCGCGAATGACTACTAGGTCGATCTCGGCGGGGCCTTTGCCGGCCAGCACCGTTTTGACGCCGGGATAAAGCCGGGCGGGACGCACGCAGGCATACTGATCGAAACTCTGGCGAATCTGCACCAGCGGGGCCAAGGTGAGATGGTCGGGCAGCTCGGCAGGCCAGCCCACCGCACCCAGCAGAACGGCGTCGAACGGTCGGAGCACCTCCAGAAAATCGTCGGGCACAAGCTTGCCCGTCTTTCGCCACCACTCGATGCCCCAGGGCAGATCGGTGTATTGCAACGAGAAACGCTGCAGTTTCGATTCGACGGCCCGCAGCACGCGCACGGCTTCGGCGGTGACTTCCGGCCCGATGCCGTCGCCAGGATAAATGGCAATGCGATGGTTCTTCATGGCGATCCGACCTTTTAGGGCCACTTGACGAAGCCCACCATTTGAAAATGAATGTCGAAGCAGCGCGGTGATGGTGCTGATCACTGGCAAGATACCGGGCCAAAAAAGCCCCCGTATCGATGAAAATCATGTCAGTCGCCGTAGAGGTAGCGATCGTGATTTCTTGCCAGATCGTTGCCGGCATCGCCCTCAAAGATGGCGTCGTCGGCGAAGAACGGACCTTCCGCCGAGTGCTCGCCTCCGTTCAGTCTCAGCGAAAGCGATTCGCGGATGAACTGGCCACGCGACATACCGAGCTCCCCGGCGCGGCGTTGGGCGCGCGCCCGCAGCTCGTTCGGAAGCATAATTGTGGTGCGCTGCATCGCCGATCCGCCATCCAGGTCCAATGCATAATACCACCGCCATAACATGATGTCCAACGGGACGTCGCTCGGGAAGCTGGAAAAAAGCGAGGGCGCGCTACGATCCAGCCGCCAGCACGTAATCGTCCACGAGCCGCGCGCGGCACGACCACACGTCGGACTTCACATACAAGCGTACCAGCCAGCGATCGGAACCATCGAACCGCGCGGCAAAGGCTTCGCGACCATGCAGGCACTTGCGATTGTCGAGGAACAACACATCGCCCGGTTCGAGCACGAGCCGCTCGAGCAGGTCGTCGTCCGCGGCGATTTGGTTCAGCTCTTCCAGCACCGCCTGTGCTTCGGCATCGCTGCCGCGCGTCAACGTGGTATCGATCCTGATCTCTGGGTTGTCTCGTTCGCCCGAGAAGATGCAATGCGGAACCGGGGCTGCCGGCGAGGCGCCGCCGCGGCGGAAGGCCGGTGGCAGGGGCGTCGCAAACCGTGGCTCGCTCAACACCTCCCATTGTTGGCCGGTCAGACGTTGCGCGACGCGCGCGGCGCTCACCACGCAGGTTGCCGCACCGCCGCCGCGGTGGCAATACAATCCAAGAAAGTCTGGCCCGACGTCGGAGAACGTGCATTCGCGGTGCAAGCCCAAAGCGGTTCGGCTGCCTTGCGAGCTGATTTCGTCCTCGAAGCCTTTCACGGGCACGATGTCGTTGAAGAGTTGCCCGGCTCGCTGCTCGCGGTAGCTGACCACCGTGCCCAGCGCCGACGCCAGCACTAGCAGAATCCATTCGCCGACGTGCGATGGCCGGTCGACGAGCGACCCGGCAGCGGACGGTGTCGCGGGAAGCGAGCGATCGTGTCCCGCGTCGCGAACGATGACGCCAGGCGGCGCATTGGGATTATCGCGCAGGCTGCGAAACGCGCGGCGCACTTCGCCGGCGAAACAGCCTCGCAGTTCTTCTGCCAGCGCCAGGGAAGCCGGCACGTCGTGGCACGGATTGCCGAGCGATCCGAAGCGATCCACCAGCCGGTCTCGCACACGCGCATCATGAATTACTTCGGCGACCGTCTCGCTCCGTGCGGAGATCATCATCGGACTTCATGCTCGTTAGGCTAGCGTTGGGTGGCACCCAAGCATAGCTCTGCCGCCGCCCGCCATGCCCCGCGCGTTTGCCGCGCTTGCCGTAGCAACGGGGGGCGGCGCAGACGGGTGCTGCCGGTTTTGCCGATCGTTCCACACAGGCGATCTGGCCGCGGCCCCGGTGGCGCCGAAATAGCTAGACAAGCCTGCCGCGAGGCGCTAAAATTTGGTGTTTGTTCTCGGAACAGCCTTTACGTTTTTACATGACCAGCGCCTGCACTGGAGCCTCGCCCAGCGAGCGGGCTGCCTTTCGGTCTATCGCCCCCCGACTTTGGCAACCTACGGCCGAACAGGTTGCGCGCTCGAACCTCACCGCGTTCATGCGGTTTGTAGCGAAGCGCGGGCATCGAGCGATGAGCGACTACGACTCGCTCTATCAATGGTCGATTCAAGAGCCGGACGCCTTCTGGGCCGCGATCTGGGATTATTGCGGCGTGGTGGCCAGCCGCTGTTACGATTCGATCGTCGAGCAGTTTGACCGCATGCCCGGCGCCCGCTGGTTTCCGGGCGCCCGCCTGAACTTTGCCGAGAATCTGCTGCGGCACCGCGACGAGCGGGTGGCGCTGGTGGCCGTCAACGACCACGGCCAGCGCTCCAGCTTGACCTACGAGCAACTGTCGCTGGTGGTGGGCCGCGCCGAACGGGCCTTGCGCGCGCTAGGCGTGAAGCAGGGCGATCGCGTCGTGGGTTATTTGCCGAACATTCCCGAGGCGGTCATTGGCATGCTGGCGGCGACCAGCCTGGGAGCGGTATGGTCTTGCTGCTCGCCCGATTTCGGCGTGCAGGGCATCGTCGACCGCTTCCAGCAGATCGAGCCCAAGGTGCTCTTTACCGTCGACGGGTTTACGGATGTCGGGCGGCGCGTCGAGGTGCTGCCACGCGTGCGAGAAATCTGCCAGCGAATCGGCTCCGTCGAACACGTCTGCATCGTGCCGCATCTTGACCCGCCCGCGCTGGATTTCGCGGGGCTGCCCGACGCTGTTTCGTGGGACGGGCTGCTGGCCCGCTCATGCGCCGGCCCGCCCGAATTCGAGCAGTTGCCGTCCGACCATCCGCTGTACATTCTCTATTCGTCGGGCACCACAGGACCGCCCAAGTGCATTGTCCACACCGCGGGCGGGCTGTTGCTGAAGCACCTTTCCGAGCTTGTGTTGCACGCCGACCTGACCCGCGACGATCGGATGTTCTATTACACGTCGACGGGCTGGATGATGTGGAACTGGCTCGTCAGCGCTTTGGCGGTCGGCTGCACCGTGGTGCTGTACGATGGGGCGCCGCTGGCACCCAAGCTCGACGTTCTTTTCGACCTGGCCGAGCGTGAACGGTTGACGGTCTTTGGCACCAGCCCCAAGTATCTTTCAACGATTGAAAAGGTGCGGCTCGAACCCGGCAAGACCCACGACCTGTCGTCGCTGCGGGCGATGCTGTCGACCGGTTCGCCGTTGCACGGCGAAAACTTCGACTATGTCTATCGGGCCATCAAGCGCGACGTGCGGCTTTCGAGCGTGTGTGGCGGCACGGAGTTGTGCGGCTTTTTTCTCAGCGACAATCCGATCGGCCCGGTCTACCGCGGCGAGCTGCAATGCAGGACGCTGGGAACCAACGTGCAAGTCTTTGATGATGCGGGGCGGTCGGTGGTCGGCGAACAGGGCGAGTTGGTCTGCACCCAACCGTTCCCCTCGATGCCGCTGGGGTTTTGGAACGATGAAGCCGCATATCATCAAACGTATTTTGAGCGGTTTCCCGGCGTCTGGCGGCACGGCGACCGGGCCGAACTGAACGAGCGCGGCGGCATGGTGATCTATGGCCGTTCCGACGCCACGTTGAACCCGGCGGGCGTGCGCATCGGCACGGCGGAAATCTATCGTCCGGTCGAGCAGATCCACGAGGTGCTGGAAAGCATCGTCGTCGGTCAAGACTGGGATGGCGACATGCGGGTGGTGCTGTTTGTCAAGCTGCGCGAGGGGCTGGTGCTCGACAACGACTTACGGCGGCGCATTCGCGACGAAATCCGCCACAGCACGACGCCGCGGCACGTGCCCGCCAAAGTGCTGCAAGTGCCCGACATTCCGCGTACGCGCAGCGGCAAGCTGGTCGAGCTGGCTGTGCGCGACATAATTCACGGGCGACCCGTGCGCAACGCCGAGGCGCTGGTCAACCCCGAGGCGTTGGCGCATTTCAAAGACCGCCCCGAGTTGGCGAGCTAGCGGGACAGCGTCTCGACGGCAGCCGTGGGACATGCGAGAATAAAGGCATTAGTAGTAAGGAGGGTGCGCATGTCCCACGTCGATGAGCTAGTACGCCAAGCGATGGCGTTGTCAGACGAAGATCGGGCTTATGTCGTGACCATATTAGAGCGTAGTTTGATTGGGCGGGGCAGCGCCACAACGGACGAGCCAGATTTACCAAGCGATGCAGTCACCGGTGAGGCGTTTTTAGCGGAGCTCGAACGCCGCTCTGCGGCGTATCGGGCAGGTACGATGACGGCGCGCCCCGCGGCTGAAGTGCTGGCCGAATTGAGAGCGCGGCAGGCGAGTGAGAAATCCGCGTGAGACTCCAGTTATTGGCGGAAGCTGAGCACGAAATCGAATCGGCGCGCTACTTTCTCAACGAGCAGTCACCGGGGCTTGGAAACCGGTTTCTCAGCGAGCTCGAAAGGATTCTAACAAAGATCGTTGAACGTCCATTCACCTATGGAAAGCTAGATCTATTACTCCTCCGCCGCTTCCACCGGCGGCAACTCGAATTGCCACGCCTCGACCGCCTGGTCGGTTGATATCAGCAGCGTGGGGCGGCCTTCGAGGTAAGCGATGGCCATTCCGCTGGGCGCGGCGCCGTAGTTGAAGCGGTCGACCAACCCGCCGTCGCCCGTCAACACGTGAATCGAACCATCGGCGGCGGCGATCACCCATTGACCGAGGCCCACGCCCAGCAAGTCGCCCCCCGTCACCATCTCGAAGGCGGGATGCTGGTGCTCGCCATCGGGCAGCGCGTATCGCCACCGCTCTTCACCGTTGGGCGAAAAACCCACAGCCAACGTCGGGCCAAGCTTGCCCGAGTCCAGCCATTCCATAGCGATCGTACACCATTCGGCGGCGCCATCGCCATCGAGGTCGGCGGTGAACACCAGCCGCACAAAAAGATCGTCCGAAGCGATTTCGGGCCAATCGTTGCCGTCGGCATCGATGGGCAGAATCAGTCCTTCGGCCACGAGCAACTGGCGCTGGCCGCGGCGGTCGGGACCGGTCACGTCGAGCCGCAGCACCGTTTCGGCGGCGGCATTGCGCCATAGTCGTTCGCCTGCGAGCGTGACACCATGCACGCCAACCGCCTCGGCATAGCCCACCGCCATTTCCAACTCGCCGTCGCCATCGAGGTCGGCCAGCAGGGCGTCGGCAATGCCGGGATGATCGGCGGCCTCGGGAAAGCTGAGCAGCCGCTTCCACTGCCCGTCAAACAGGTGAACTTGCTGCACGCCGGCCTTCGATCCCAGAAAATACCGCTGTCCGCTGGCGTCAGCGGCGGTGCGCAGAAAGCTCACCGCCGAATCGTCGCGATCGGGCAATTCCAGCCGGTGTTGCGCCACGACTTGACCCGCGGCATTCAGTTCCGCCACGCGCGGCAAACCTTCGATGACCAACACGCGATCGCTGCCCGACGCGCTCGGGACAATCAGAATATTGCCCGGCCGCTGCAACTGGCCATTGCTCCAAAGCTTCTTTCGCCGCAGCCGCGTGGGTTCGTTCTGCGGGGCGATGGCGGCCTTCGTCAGGTCCACGGCGGTCGCGGGCTGCGATTCGGTTTCCAGCGAAGGAATGCTTTGCCACTCGTAGCCTGAGAACAGATAGCTCTCCGGGTCTTTCAGCGGCGCTTCGAAGGTCAGGTCGCCGCCGGCCAGCACGGTGTCGAGCTGTTGGGCCAGCGT
>DASVHB010000466.1:0-11974 GCA_036379195.1 Pirellulales bacterium | reverse complement strand
TAAACCGCGAGACGCGATGACAAAGCAATCCGGCCGCGGCACCAAAAGCGGAACCAGCAAGGCTTGTCAGGAGAATCCACCGAAAGAGCAATACGCCTTCCGCCTCTAGCAATGCGCGCAGGCCGATGCCCGCACATAGCGTCGCCGCCATGATTCGTCGGATACTGAATTGAAGATGGCTCCGCATATACGCTGCCATCGCAGGTCGAGAGGGTGTCGGGAGCCGCATGCGATATGCGGCAACACGACCCTTACTTCTGCCGACGCAACGGCAAACCTAGTTCCCGGCGTTTTTCTTCCCAGAACTCCTCGTTTGCCTCAATCGTCGGCCCCGAATTGAGCCCTTCCAAGAGCAACTGCTCTAATTCGTCTTCGGCTTTGCGCCGCCGCTCGGCATTGAGCACGGCGGAGACATATTCATCAGGCCGAGCAAAGCCAGCCGCGGCGGTTTGCTCTTCGACGAATGACTTGAGCGGTTCGTTCAGCGAAATGTACAGAGAATCGGAGGCCATTATTCGCCCTCACCTATCCGTGGCAGGCGGAAATCGCCGGATCTACCAAGTAGGTTATCCCGCCCCAAACGCGCGCGTCAACGCGGCGGTCATACGGGGTTGGAAGATTATTCTCCGGAGCCGCCACTACTGAGTGAAGGCGCGATTCCGTACTCGGTGACAGGCTCGCCGGTGGTTCGCTCCCATTTCGTGCCATCGCGCAGTCGTATCGTTTCCCTGCGAAGGCCGTAGATAAAGCCCGTTTCCTTTGAATGCCTCAAAGTGGGTCTGCTCTGCACCAAGATCGGCTCGTCGAGTTGCCGTTGAATCGCCATGCCGCCAAAGAAGGCGGCCACGACAAGCATAAACAGCAGCAACGCGCGCAAACTGTACTGGAACCCTTGGCTCATCGGGTCATCAGAACCCGCCGCACCGGTCGAATCAAGACCACTTTCCTACGCTACTCAGTGCAATGTGATCCTCCGGCCCAGTCAATGCTCGGTCGCAGTGGAGAGGACGATGCCGCTTCGCAGTTCACGGAACGCCACGGAGGGCGTTCCCTACAGACGTCAAGCGTAAGAACCGCCGCTGCGCTATCAGAACCGATCAGATTCCTGGCGGACCCATCCGTGGCGTGGTTTTTATGGCGCGCCCCAATCCAGCCCCACGTCGAACCAGGGCGCCGAATGGGTCAACGCCCCGACGCTGATCCGGTCGACGCCACTGCGGGCGATGTCGGCCACCGTCGTCAGATCAATTCCGCCCGAAGCCTCCAGCTCGACCGCGGGCGCCAAGGCGTCGCGCCGCTGGACCGCCTGCCGCAGCACCTCCGGCGACATGTTATCCAGCAGCACGATGTCGGGGCCGGCAGGTAGAACATCAACCAATTGTTCGAGCGTGTCGACCTCGACTTCCACCAGCATGTCGTGTCGCGGATCGTCGGCCTCGGCCTGGCGCAGAAACTCGCGGGCGCGCTCGACGGCCTGCCGCGGCGTGTAGCGCACGCCTTCGGCCGTGGCGCAAAGCGCCAAGTGGTTGTCTTTGATCAGAATGCCGTCGAACAAGCCCGTGCGGTGGTTGTGCCCCCCGCCGAGACCCACGGCATATTTCTCCAGCCGGCGCCAGCCGGGCGTCGTCTTGCGCGTGTCGTAGATTTTGGCGCGCGTGCCCGACACCGCATCGACAAATCGGCGAGTGAGCGTGGCGACGCCACACAAACGGCCCAGCAGATTCAACAAGGGCCGCTCGGCGGTAAGCAGGCTGCGGGCCGGGCCGCGAAGCTGCGCAATCGCGGCGCCGGCCTCAACCTGTTGTCCTTCGCCGACCAAGAAGTCGATCTCGATCTGCCGATCGTACTCGTCGAGCACGACCCCCGCGGGCAGCAACCCGGCAATCACGCCCGGCTTTCGCGCGACGACTTGGGCCTGGCCGACCGTGGCGTCGGGCACCAACGCCACCGTCGTCCAGTCGTAAAGCCGTTCGAGATCTTCTCGCACTGCCAAACGAATGAGTTGGCGGCAGTCGTCTTCGACCTCGGCGTCCCAAGGAACCTGGCGAAAATCTCTGCCGCGCTCAATCATGGTTGGCTACGACACCTGACCCATCGCCGTCAGCAGACGCTCGTTGACGTCGGTCGACTGGGGAGCGACCGGCGCGGCCGCCGGTCCTTGGGGCGCGCCGGTGTTGCACGGACGCGGCACACAACGCGGCACGCGCACCTGCACCGTGTACGGCACCTGCCGGCACACGCAGTACGGCACTTGCCGAGTCATCTGCTGGGTGACCATCTGGCAGGTCACGCGCGGCACCTGGCGAGTGATCGTCTGCGGAACCATCTTGCACACCGGCACGTTGCAACTGCGCGTGATCTGCTGCGGCACCATCTTGCACACCTGCACCGGCACCGTCTCCATCACGTTCTTCCACACATATCGCGTGACCGGAACTTTCTTCTCGACAATGTTGGGCACCCACACCGGGCAAGGCGGAGGGCAAGGCTGGCAGCAGCCCGTCTGCGGCGCCGGAGCCGGAGTTTGCCAATGACCCATGTCGCAACGGTAGGTGCAATAGGTCGTCACCGGCTGGCACACCGGACGGCAACGTTGCTTGTTCACCGTCTGATACACCGGCTTCATCACGGTGCAGTTCCATTGCTTTTGCACCCACTCGACCTGCGGCTTGCAGATGGTGTATTGGCACGTCTGATAGACCGTCTTGTAAACCGGCTTGCAGATGGTGTAGTTGCACTGCCGATAGGCGGTTTCGTAGACCGTGCGGTATTAGGTGACATTGCGCACGTCGTACACAATGTCGTACTGCACGCAGGGCGCACACGGTGCGCAGCATCCCGCGCCATATCCTTGCCTGGCGCTGGCCTGGGCTTGGCCTGCTGAGGAGAGCGCCAGGCAAAGGGCCGCGGCGGTCGAAATCCAAGACACATGCTTCGTCATAACGGGGGGCTCCTAAGAAAAAAACAAAGTGGCGTGAAGGTGAAAATCAGGGATGCGGTGCTCGTTTTAGCCAGCTTGGCCGCTCAGGGCCCCCAGCAAGAGAGCCTGTGCGCCGGCCATAATGACCTTTTCATCAAAAAAGGGCAAGGGTCTGCCCAGCGCCATGCGGCGGAGTGCCAAGCCGCCAAAGCACTTAAGTGGCCTGCGTGCGGGCCCGATTTGCCGCCCGCCGCACCGCCGCGAAGGGCTTTTATGGGCTACGGTTGAACAGCGGGTGGGCCGGGCCGCGCCGCGATAGGCGCCGGCCGGTTCCACCGTCGGAAGCGACTACAACACCAAGCGCGAAGCGTAAGCGAGGCAACCTTCCCCCGTGTCCTCGCTTGCGCTTCGCGCTTGGTGCGAGCGCCGCGCCTGCGATGGCAGGCGGGACGCCTGCACTACAACTGGCTTAACCATCAACCTTTGACTCGCCGCGCCGGCGGCGCATGACAACAAGCGTGAGTATCGTCGTCCTTTCGCCGTCGCCCAGGCCCCAGCGTTCGCCGGAGCAGCGCTCGGCACTCGATAAACTGTTTACCCGCATCGGCGAGGTCTCGTCGCTGCCCACGGCCGCCATCCGCATTGTCAACATTGCCAACGACGAGACGGCGGGCATCGGCGAGCTGTTGCAAGTGGTCGAAAGCGACCCATCGCTGGCGGTGCGCGTGCTGCGCACGGTCAACTCCAGCTTCCACTCGGTGCGGCAGCGCATCGGCAACCTGAAGACGGCCATCGCGCTGCTCGGTCTGAAGCAAGTGCGCAACCTGGCGTTGACAGTCCATGTGTCGCGGATGTTCGTGGCGCCGGGCGACTACCGCACTTATCGCCGCGAGGCGCTCTGGCGGCACCTGGTGGCCGTGGCGTCGACCGCCCGAATGATCGCCGAAGTCACCGACGCCGTTCCCCGGGATGAAGCCTATGTGGCGGGTTTGCTGCACGACATCGGCCTGATCTTGCTCGACCAGCATTTGCGAAAACAATTCAAGCAAGTACTCGACGCACTCGACGTCGCCGCCTCGACCGTCGATGTCGAGCGGGCGGTGCTCACCTTCGACCACGCCGAGCTGGGGCAGTTTGTCACCGAGCGTTGGAACTTGCCGCAGTCGGTCTGCCTGGCCGCTGGATTTCATCACGAACCCGAGCGTTACCAAGGCCCGCACCAGAACATGGTCAACCTGGTGGCGGTGGCCAACTACCTGTGTACCCGCCAGGACATTACGTCGTTGGGAGTGAACAAGCTGGCGGCTCCGCCCGACAGCGTGTATTTGCAACTGGGGATTCAATCGCACGAAATGTCGGCCATTGCCGAGCGTCTAGCCGAGACGCTGGCCGATGCCGCCCAGGCCGCCACGATTTGAGCGGCCGAGAGTCTCGGTTTCACGACGCGCGGCGCCGTTTGCTTGCGGAAAACAGGCCCCTTTCGCCTCGCTTGCGCTTCGCAACTGCATCGCCGGCAATTGCTTGCAGTGACGCGCAAACACTTCACCTTTCACTGACGCAAGCGCTTGTGAACGGGCCGGAGGTCAGGGGTCGGGGTTAGCATTCGGGATTCAGGATTCGAAACCCAGGGGTGCGGGCAGCAAGATTGGAAGCAGATTTCACGCTCCGCAGTGTAGAAACCCATCTTCTTCTTCGCTGACCCCAGCCCTCGAACTCCGATCCCTCTCTTTTCTTTCCCGGCCCCTGTTCTTCGGCCCCTTCCCGCATCATCCCAAAAAACTGGCTTGGTGGGTTTTCGCCCAAAAAATGCGTAAGGCCAATGTTGGCAATATGCATAATGGGACAAGTCCCAGTGCGGATTGGCATTCCAGGACGTACGATATTCCGGGACGTACGATCGGCGGCCAAAACCGCGCACATCGAGGCGCACACCAATGGTTGCCACGGTAGCGTTGCTATCGGTTCGGCGACACCTCGGCGCCATTCGCGGGAATGGCGCCCCGTTGGGGCTTTTGGTTTTACGTTGGATCGCAGACCCAGGGTTTCACCCTCAGTATTACCCACATTTTTTTGAGAGGACTTCGGCACCACGAAGACAGAGCAGCAGTTTTTCCAAACCGCCCCAGATCGTTTGCGGCGTTTTTGCACGTCGTGCAAATCCACCTACGCGGCACTCGATTTTTCCCGAGCGGATGGCCTCGACGATTGCGGGCGCGCCGGCCAGAAAATCATTGGTTTCTTTTTCGGCTTCGATCGAGCGGTCGAGCTGGCCTTGGATATTGACCAGGCCCTCGACGAACGCGGCGCGGGTGCGCTTCGAGACCTCGTCGCCCATGAGAATGCGGATCTTGTCGAGCTTTTGCCACTGGCCGTCGAGGGCCAGGAGTGAGCCGATCTCGAAGTACCCGGTGGCGACATCGATGGCCTTGGAAAGATCGCACCAGTCGCGCAAATAGCGAAGCACTTTCCAATCGTCGTCGCTGTTATCGACGATGAACAGCTCGCCGCCGGATTTGCTGGTGCGCTTCGGCATCGCTTGCCCGCTGAAATGGCCAACGCCTAGAGATATGCCCACGTGCCCGACAGCGGCCGACGCGGCGCGGAAACCAGACTACCACAATGGCCGGGCGATGCAAGAAAGTGGGGCCAGAGCTCGGGCCTTGGGGACCCGGGACACAGAGCAGAGGCCCTCACCTAACCTCTCCCGGAGGGAGAAGGACTTGTACGCCACGAGCCACGAGCCACGAGCCACGAGCTACGAGCCACGAGCCACTAGCCACTAGCCACTAGCCACTAGCCACTAGCCACTAGCCACTAGCCACTAGCCACTAGCCACCAACCACCAGCCACCAACTCCTAACCACCCTGCCAAGACCAGTGGCATTCGTACTGCCGGTCGGGGTTCGGGCGAAGCAGGCTCCAGAAGAGGATCGTGCCTTCCGAGTCCTCGATGCCCTCGGAAGGATGGACTGCCCGAACCGCGCCGGGCGATTGCGGATCGACTTCCAGAATGCGGTAGCTTTCGTAGGGCTTGTTTTCGGGCAATAACAGCCACATCGAGAGCATGCCCACCGGCGCGTCGACGCGCGCGATTTCGCGCGGCTGCGCCTGAAAATCGTCGGGCAACCGATCGTGCATAAAGATTTCCAACTGCACGTCGACCGGCGTCTCCAGGGGAACGCGCGAAACGTCGAGCCGCAATTCCCAACGCGAGGTCTCGCCGCCGCCGGGCGCCGCCTTCAGCCTTCGCAGGACGGGATCGAGCTTTTGGTTCAAACAGCGAACATCGGCCTTTTGCGCGGGCACCGTGAACTGATAGCGAAACGGCGACTGGCCCGAGTAATCGGCGTCTTGGTGCCAACGAATCCGCCGCCGCATATAGGTGGTGTGGGCAACTTCGCCTTCTTTTTCGGTCGGCATCACCAGCGTGCCCTGCCGCAGGTCGAAGATGAGCGTGTCGCTGCTAAAGCGGATGCCTTCGTAATCCGCCGGCTCGAACTGCGCCACCTCTTCGTACTTGAGCGGCTGCCATGGCGCCAGCGGGCGGTTCTGCACCAGGTCGGCCACGACTTGCTGGTCTTGGCCGCTGCGGGCGATGGCGGCGATGGCTTGCCGCGTCTTCTTGGCGTCGCCGCGTTCGTGCCAGTATTGCCAGCCCAGCAGCGGCAAGATCGACAACAGCGGCAACAGCAGCACCAGGTAGACATACGACGCCCAGTCTTTGTAGTCGAACAAACGGCTCCAGACGCGCCGCGCGGCGGAACTCTGCAACACACGGGCGGCCACCACCTCGGGCGCCGGCCCGCGCTGGTTGCCCAACAGCGACCGGCGGCGCGGCTTGCCGGTGGGAATCATGGCCGGCGCGGCGTGATCTGCCGGGTCCCAAGGCGGCAGCGTCGGCATGCTATCGCCAAACAACTCGGGCCGCCGCCGGCAAATGGCCCGCGCCACGCAATAGCCGTGACGCACCAGCGTGCTCACCTCCAATAAGGAAAAGCCATCCAGATCGGTGCGGATCTCGGGCAGTCGCCGCTGAATCTCGGGGTGCAGCGCGGTCGGATCTTCGTGCGGCTGAACCACGTCGCTCAGCGACATGAACAAAAAGCCCGGCTGATTGCCGAACGTTTCTTTCTCCAACTGCCAGACGCGATCCATGCCGATATCTGAGGCCCGCATGGCCGTGCCAATCAGGCCCGACGCCCGCACTTCAGTCCGGGCTTGCAGGTGCTTGCCGGCATCGCTCACGATCACCTGGTCGAACATCGAAGTCATGGGCCGCAAGCAACGCCGCCCGGTGACTTGCCGCAGCACCGTCTCGAGCAGTTGGCGGTTGAGCCAGACGCGGTCGTGATGTTCGAGTTCTTTGCCCGAAAGCCGGGCCGATTCGAGCAGCGAGGCCGCTTCGGGGTCGTCGGGCTGGACGGCCTCGAACGTTGGCTCGCGGTACAAGGCCGGCCCGGCGATGACTTCCGAAAGCGTGCTGGCCACCGCCTCGGGATGGTCGTCGCCGTTGGTCTGGCCGCCGTTGGCTTCTTGATACATTTTACGAATCCGGCCCAGCGGCGTATTTTCGTGCAGCCCGTTGGCCGAACCCAGCGCCTTGGCCACGCAGCCGGCGTCGTACATGTCGTCGAGCGTCAGTTGGGCTTCGCGGCCGATCCAGGTGCGCTCGATATTGCGGAACATGCGCACACCCAGGTTGTCAAACACGCCGCCGTCGGTGAACACCTGGCGATTGAATTGCCCGCCGGCGGCGCCCACCTCGGCCCCATTGACTTGCAGCGGCGGAAAAAAACCGGGAAAGGCCGACGAGGCCGTCACCGCCAGCGGCACGGTGGCCAGCCCGGCGTGCAATCGCTCGAAGCGAAACAGCTCGCCTGGCAGCCGCTTCTGAAAAATCACCCCCTCACGCGTGAACGAGCAAAGCGAACCTTCGGTCAGATTGGTCGAAAGAATGTGCAACTGCGGGTGCTCGGGCAATTGGAACATGCACGTGTCGCCGTACAGAAAATGCTGGTAGTACATTTCCAGCATGCCGGTGCGTGTAAGCCGGCGATCGCCGTGCATGCGCATCAACCACCGCGCCACGTGGATTGGCAGCGCCAGCGGCGCGCGGCGCACGATGCGGTTGCGCACATCGAGCCGCGTGAACTTGATGACTTCGGCGGCGACGGCGTCGAACTGGTCGGGCGTGCCGGTGTAGCGGTCCCAGTTGAGCACCAGATGGGCGGCCAGCACGCTGCCGCCAGAGACCGAGGTGACGTGCGTGACCGAAGGCAGAATGCCAGCATCGCGCAGAAAGCGCACCATGCCCAGGTGGAAGAGTGTAGCGCGAAATCCTCCGCCCGAAAGGGCTAATCCAATCCGTTTGCGATTGCCGGGTGCGGTCATGAGTGGTTGGTGGTTGGTGGTTGGTGGCGAGTGGCGAGTGGCGAGTGGCGAGTGGCTAGTGGCTAGTGGTTGGGGGCTAGTGGTTGGGGGCTGGGACATGATGCCGCGATGCCCCGGTTCGTGCGATGGTCTGGCTCTCCAGCCCGACAGCATGACTCTGCTGGCGGTGTGCAAGCCGTAAGCCGATCGGCGCCGAATGTGGCAGAAAAGCTTCGCTTACGCGCCCCGTACTGGAAATCTCCATTCTTCACGTTCTTCGTTACCTTCTGTTCAAACCGGCGTCGTCCAGCAGATCGGCAGACTGTATAATGCCGGCTGGTGAACCTTTTTCTTTCATTCACGGAGAGACCACTTATGGAACGCGAACTGACCGATCGGGCAACGGCCATCCACCGCAGACTTACCCAACTGAGGGACTCTCTTTGACTTCGATGGCAAACAGACCAAGGTGGCCCAAATCGAGGGCCGCATGGGCCAGCCCGGCTTCTGGGACAATCAGGAACAGGCCCAGGCCACCGTCGCGGAGCTTAAATCGCTGAACGCCCTGGTGAGGCCAATTGCCGAGCTGGTGAGCGCCGCCGACGATCTGACGGTGATGCTCGAAATGGCCGACGAAGATCCGCAGATGGCCGCCGAAGTGCCGGCTGAGCTGGAGCGGCTCGAGGCCCGGCTCGACGACCTGGAGCTGAAGGCCCTGCTCGATGGCCCGCACGACGCCAACAACGCCCTGCTTTCGATCAACGCCCGAGATGGCGGCGTCGATGCCAACGACTGGGCCGAGATGCTCTTGCGCATGTATATCCAATGGGCGCAGAAAGAGGGCTACGACACCGAGGTGCTCGACCGCCAGGACAACGACGAAGCCGGCATCTCGAACGCCACCATCGCCGTGCGCGGGCCGATGGCCTACGGATATCTCAAGGGTGAAACCGGCATGCACCGCCTGGTGCGCATCAGCCCGTTCAACGCCGAGGGTAAACGTCAAACCAGCTTCGCGGCCGTCGATGTCTCGCCCGAAATCACCGAGACCGCCGAGATCGAAATCCGCGATGAAGACGTGCGCGAAGACGTTTTCCGGGCCAGCGGGGCGGGAGGCCAGCACGTCAATAAGACCTCCAGCGCCATCCGCCTGACGCACTTGCCCACCGGCATTGTCGTGCAGTGCCAGAACGAGCGCAGCCAGCACAAGAACCGGGCCACCGCTCTCAAGATGCTGCGGGCACGGCTGGCCCGCGTGGAAGAAGAAAAGCGTGAGGCCGAGCAGGCGGCCAAGTATGAAAAGCAAGCCAAGACCGGGTTTGGCTCGCAGATTCGCAATTATTTTTTGCACCCCGATCAGCGCGTCAAGGACGCTCGGACCGGTTACCTGGTCGGCAACTTTCAGAGCGTGCTCGACGGCAACCTGCAGGGTTTTCTCGACGCCTTTTTGCGATGGCGCGTGGGCCAGGACGTAACGTAGCGACGAATGGTGGAACTCGCTGCGCTCGGCCCCATATGCATCAAGTTACGGTGAGTTCACCGCAAAACGTCTGTAGGGAACGCCCTCCGTGGCGTTCCGTGAACTGCGAATCGACGTCGCTTCGCCTTCCGCGGAACGCCACGGAGGGCGTTCCCTACAGAGAAAACACGCAGTCGCCCGTTTAACTTGAATGGGGACTCGCAGCCCAGGCCCACACTACCACGTTGCGAGCTGATACACCTCTGGTCCCACGTGCTGCGTGATGACGTTGGCAAATAGGGTGAAGGCGTTGGCGTCGTAAACCAGCAGCGGGACAAACTGCCCGATCAGCCGGCGGTTGCCCTCGAATACCACGATGCGGTCGCAGTGGGTGCGTCCGGTGAGCTGCAAGACGTCGCCGTCGGCGGCGTGCTTGCGGCTCGATTTGCTCGGTCCCTCGACCAGCACTTCGACGCGCCGACCCAGAAACGCCTGGTTGTCTTCCTCGCTGATGGCGTTTTGAATCGCCAGCAATTCGTTGTTCCGCCGCCGCTTCACGTCTTCCGACACGTCGTCGGCAAACAACGAATCGGCCTTGGTACTCGGCCGCGGGCTGTATTTGAAGATAAAGCTGTTTTTGAAACGCGACTCGCGCACCAACGCCGCGGTCGCCTGAAAGTCGTCTTCGGTTTCGCCGCAAAAGCCGACGATAAAATCGCTCGTTACGGCGGCGTCGGGAATAGTTTGCCGAATGCGCGCCAGCATGTCGCGATATTCTTCGACGCGGTAGCCACGCTTCATCCGCCGCAATACTTCATTCGAGCCGCTCTGGGCAGGCACGTGCAAATAATGCGAGCACTTGGGCAGATCGCGCACCGCCTGCAGCAAGTCGTCGGTCATATCTTTCGGAAAATTCGTGACAAACTTGATGCGGTCGATGCCGGCGATGTCGTGCAAGCCGTGCAGCAAATCGGCCAGACGCGTGGTGCGCCCGCCGGCGGCATGGCGATAGCTATTCACGGTCTGGCCGAGCAACGTGATTTCTCGGCAACCTTCGGCGGCCAGCTTTCGCACCTCGGCTTCGATCTGCTCGGGCGGGCGGCTTTGCTCGGGACCGCGCACCGCGGGCACAATGCAATAGGTGCAAAACTTATCGCAGCCGATCATGATCCGCACAAACGCCTGATACGGCGTGGGCCGCATCTGCTCGTCGCGGAGCGGATCGTAGCTTTCAAAACTCTGCTCGACTTCGTGCCGGCTGCCGGCCGTGCGATCGAGACTCACTTCCATCCGCGGGCCGCCACCGTCGGCGATCTGCCGCAGCAGTTCGGGAATCTGGTGCAGTTGGCCGGGGCCGACCACCAGGTCGACATACGGCGCCCGCTCGAAGATCAGCCGCTGGTCTTTCTGGGCCATGCAGCCGAGCACGCCGATGATCTTGCCCGGATGCCGCGTCTTGGCGTGCTTCAGCCGCCCCAGCGCGCTGTAGATCTTGTCTTCGGCGTGTTGCCGCACGCTGCAGGTGTTGAACAGGATGGTGTCGGCTTCGCGCGGGGTGCTCACCAATTGATAGCCGTCTTTGCGCAGGCTGGCCACCACCAGCTCGCTATCGAGCATGTTCATCTGGCAGCCGACGGTTTCGATGTATAGCTTGCGGCTCATTCGTAGAACGGAATTGGCTCCGCTGGCTTGTGGATTAAGGTTACTCGGCGGGCGGCGCGGCCTGGTTTACAATCGGCCGGGGCTGGGCGGGTCGCGGTTGGGCAGACCGGGGCTGGGCAGACCGGGGCTGGGCCTCGGCCCGCTCGCGCAGTTCACGGAGCACTTCCAATCGGCGAGCGCTCATAAAGCGCACCAAGACCATGACCGCGACATATCCGGCGACGACCCAGAGGGCGATTTCCCAGCCATCCATGGCATGCTTTCTTGAAAAACCCGATGCCTAACCCTTCGATCTTACTCGATGGCACCCGCGGCATAAAAGCGCAAGCGGGCAAAAGGGTGCAGGAACGAGCTCGAATTTCACGCGGCGAGAGCTAGCGCGGGATTTTGGACGTTCGGGTGGAATGGGCTGCCGGGGGGGTTCCAGACAGGTCGTGAGGCGGTCATCGTCGCAGAGCGCGGCCGCGCGAATTTGCAGGATGCCCTCGGCGCTTGGGCTGTCGTTCCAGGGTTGCTGAAAATACACCCCAAGCCCACCCTCCGACTTTGCTGCCTTGACTGCG
>DASVHB010000465.1:0-11264 GCA_036379195.1 Pirellulales bacterium | reverse complement strand
CAATTGATTGCCGCAATTACTCCCGAAAACATTCATGGCGAGACCGACTGGGGTCCGGCAATGGGCAACGAGGTTTGGTGATGACAAAACGCTATGTGCCTGATCGTGGCGATCTCATCTGGCTGGAATTCGATCCACAGGCCGGACGTGAGCAGACAGGGCGTCGTCCAGGGCTGATTCTGTCGCCTAAAAGCTACAATCAGAAGGCAGGACTGGCGCTTTGCTGCCCGATTACCAGCCACGAAAAAGGGTATCCTTTTGAAGTGCGGCTCAATGCTGGTTTGGCCGTGACAGGGGTGGTTCTCGCCGACCATGTACGGAGCGTCGACTGGCGGGTTCGCAATGCACGACGGATTGGTCAAGCTCCGCCGAATCTCATTCAGCAAGTCTCTGCCAAACTAATCACGTTGCTTCCCTGAACAGGAATCACCCTCTCGCCCGCGGTCTTGAACTGCCCCGGCCGCTGTCTTATCTTGGCGCCAGCGTTGTTTTCGGCTGCCGACTCACGCACGGGAGAAAACGATATGAACCGCTCGACCCATCGCCGGGGCTTTTTGCAGCAGACGGCGGCCCTGGGCGCCGGTCTGGCTGTGTTCAGCGAGCTGGCAGCCGACGAACCGCCCAAGGGCGCCAACGATCGGCTAGTGGTCGCCGTCATGGGCGTTAACAACCGCGGGCGCGACCTGGTCCGTGGCTTCGCTTCGCGGCCCGACGCGGCCGTCGCCTATATCTGCGACGTCGATGAGCGCGTGATCGGCAAAGGCGTCGAGGCGGTCGGTTCCGATCAGCCGCAGCCGCCCAAAACTATCAGCGATTTTCGCCACGCGCTGGACGATCCGGCGGTCGATGCCCTGGTGATCGCCGCGCCCGATCATTGGCATGGACCGGCCGCCATTCTGGCCTGCGCCGCCGGCAAGCACGTGTATGTCGAAAAACCGGCCAGCCACAACGGACACGAAGGACAACTGATGATCGCCGCCGCCCGCGCGCGCCAGCGGGTGGTGCAGCTTGGCACGCAGCGGCGCAGTGATCCGGGCGTCATCGCCGCAGTCGAGCGCGTGCGGTCGGGCGAACTTGGTAAAGTGCTGTTCGCCCGTGGTTGGATCAACAGCACTCGCCCCAGCATCGGACACGGCAAAGAGGCGCCTGTGCCGTCGCAGCTCAACTACGAGCTGTGGCAAGGCCCGGCGCCCGACCGGCCGTACCACGACAATGTGATTCACTATCATTGGCATTGGTTCTGGCATTGGGGCACCGGCGAATTGGGCAACAACGGCATTCACGCGCTCGATGTCTGCCGCTGGGGCCTGGGCGTCGATTATCCGCAGCGCGTGGTGTGCGGCGGCGGACGGTTTCATTTTCAGGACGACCAAGAGACGCCCGACACGCAGATTGCCACCTTCCACTTCGGCGACCGGGCGATCAACTGGGAGCACCGCACCTGGAGCCGCCGCGGCTTCGAAGGAGCCGATTTCGGCATCGCCTTCTACGGCGAAGAAGGCTCGATGGTCATCGGCGACAGCGTGTGCCGCTGGTATGACAAGGCGGGCAAGCAGATCAGCGAATCGCCCGCCGGGCACGGCGGCGGAGAGCACATCGCCAATTTTATCGAGATGGTGCGCAGCGGCGGCCGCCCCAACGCCGACATCGAAGAAGGCGTCAAGAGCACGACACTGTGCCATCTGGGCAACATCGCCTACCGCACCGGGCGGACGATTCAGTTCGATCCCGAACAGCGGCAGATCGTCGGCGATGACAAAGCCTCGCAGCTTTGGACGCGCGAATATCGCCCCGGCTGGGAACCGAAAGTCTGAGAAACGCCATGGCCATTGGACTTACGTTCGGTATCAGGCTAAACAAAATCGTGAATTGTCTCCCGACTCTTTAACCTTGGGCAGTTGCTCTTGCCGCGCGAGCCAATCAAGGTCGGCGGTAAGCCGGGCAGTGTCCTAATAGTGAGTTGGTCATCCACACAAACCCGAAGCGCAAGCGAGGAAATGCCTGATTCTGCCTCGCTTGCGCTTCGGGTTTGTGTCTCGACGACATCGGCCAACTCACTATTAGGACACTGCCCGTCAAGGCCGCCGCCCAGGCATTGGCGACTCATTGTGAAACGGTGCAGAAGGCGTTAGCTTCAGCCAAGCACCGCTAAGCAGTTTGCGATCATCAAAGAATGTGCGCGACTCATGATCTTTTCCTGGCTCAAACGCCGACGACGAAAACGGATTTTGGCGCAGCCGCTTCCGGCGGAGTGGCTGGCTTACCTCGAAGAAAACGTCGTGCAGTATCGGTTGCTCGCGCCGGCGGAGCAGCAGAAGCTGCGCCGGCGAGTGCAGGTGTTCGTGGCCGAAAAAACATGGGTCGGCTGCGGCGGGCTGGATGTGAACGACGAGATGAAGGTCACCATCGCCGCCCAGGCGTGCCTGCTCGTATTGGGCATCGACTACGAATACCACTACGACCAGATCCTGTCGGTGCTCGTCTATCCCGACACCTACCTGCATCCGCCTCGCGGCAGCGACTTTTTGCACGAAGAAGATCGGGCAGTGTACGGCGAAGCCTGGCACCGCGGGCCGATCGTCCTTTCGTGGAATAACACGCGAGGGATTGCCGGCGAAGTTGGCGCCAACCTTGTCTTTCACGAGTTCGCGCACCATCTTGATGATCTCGACGGCGATATGGATGGCACCCCGCCGCTGGAGCACGGTCAGCTCCGGCGCTGGCAGCGCGTGGTCGACGAAGAATTCTGCCGGCTCGCACGGGCCTCGCGTCATCGACGGGCGACGCTTTTAAACCAATATGGCGCGTCGAGCCGCGCCGAGTTTTTCGCCGTAGCCACCGAATGTTTCTTCGAGCGACCGCTCGCCCTGGAACAACAGCACCCCGAGTTGTATGCGATCTTGCGGGATTTTTATCGGCAAGACCCGGCCCGCTGGCCCTGGCCCTCGGCTGAACCGTGTGAAGACAGACCGAACTCGGCGCGAGAAGAAGAATCGCCGATATCGCCCTCGACAATGGCCCCGCCCGGAACGAAATCGGCACATCGCCGCGCCGACTTGTTCTTTTCCGACGGCGTCTGGCTATTGAACGAACGGCGATATCAAGAAGCGGTCGCCGCCTTTGACAAAGCCATCGCCATCTCACCCGATGATGCGGAGATACGTGCGCATCGCGCGCTCGCACTGCTCAAAACGGGCGACATCGCACGTTCGTTGGACGACGCGAATGCGGCGATTCGACTTGACCACGCCGACGCGGCCACTTGGCGAGTTCGGGCAATGGCGCACCTGGCGTTGGCGCAATACGAAGACGCGCTGGCCGATTGCGAGCGGGCCTTGACGATCGATGGCCGAAACGGGGAAAGCTACCGCCTGCGTGGAATCTGCCGCACGGCGCTGGGCGAATTGCGCCAAGCGCTGCGCGACTTTGGGGCGGCGATTCATTTCGACGCCGACATGGCGGAAACTTTGCGCGCGCGGGCCGACACGTATGAGCGGCTGGGCCGATTCGAGAAGGCCCGCGCCGATCGAGAAAAAGCACTCCGCCTCGACCTGACGAGCATGGAAAACTAAGTTGATGCTCCAAATGGCGGGCAGATTCAAATCACGGCACCGGCCGGTTCTACTGTTTTGGTTAATTGCTCCACGCCCATGCCGACAGCGGCCATTACAAGAAGAAGGACGCGGGTTACCGGCTCTCCAACTCATCGATGCGTTGCTGCGCCTTGATTAAGTCGCCCACCGCCTCGCGCAATCGGCTTTCGGTGTTGGCGTTGTTTCTTTGCTCGACCTTCAGTGCTTCCCGCAGTTCGATGGCATTGCGCATGAAATAGAACGCCATGACTCCAAACAACGCCGCCACGGCCAGCGCGGCCACCAACAAGGCTCTCGGGAAGAATTGGGAGCGAGGCATGGGCGGTAGGCCGAATCGCTCAAAGAAGGTGGCGCACCGGCACGGCTTCTCAGTGGCGTTTCAACGTAGGCTGTAATATCGATGCCCAGAGCTTGTAGCCCTCGGCGTTCAGGTGCAAGCCGTCGGCACGGAACAGCTCGGGCCGCGGCTCTGCGTCGTCGGTGAGCATCGGATGAAAGATGTCGACATAGCTCAATCTCTTGTCGCCCGCGATGAATTGCTCGATCGCGGCGTTCGTCTCGCGAATTCGAGCGAGCAATGCCCGGCGCTTGATGCTGGGTTTGATCGCCAGATAGGCGATGCGGGTTTCGGGCAGGGCGGTTTTCAGCTTGGCGGCGAACTGCTTGAAGTCGGCCAGCACTTGCTCGGGCTTCTTGCCCGCGGCCAGGTCGTTGTCGCCGGCGTACAAGACGACCAGCCGCGGCCGATAGGCAATCACGATTCGCTCGGCGAAATGAACGGCGTCGGCCAATTGCGATCCCCCGAAGCCGCGATTGATCGCGTCCAGATCGGGGAACGATTCCTCGAGTTTCCAGAGGCGGATACTGGAACTGCCGACGAACAGCACCGCCTTCTCCGGCGGCCGACGTTTGGCGTCTTGCCGCTCGAATGCCTGGATCTCCTGTTCCCAGCGGTTGTCCGCCGCCTGCTCTGCGAGGACCGCCGGCGCGGAAACGAACATCGCGACGATCGCCAGCAAGCCTCCGAAGAAAGCTTGACCTACTTGAGTATTTGCAACGTTCTGAATCACGATCGTGAACCTTTCGCGGCGACGATGACTAAGACGCTCTGGGCGAACCGCGGCCACGAGTTGCGACTGTGTCCGCTTGAACCGCGCGTCCCAGGCACGCTCGTCTTGAAGTCCGGCGATGTATTCGCGCAAATGCTCGACGACTTCCTCTTGGGACCGGCTCAGGCAACGACTCCAACATCTTTATTGCCGTGGCAACACGGTCGTTGGCGAAACGCGCTTACGACAACGGCTCCCACCCTTTGCGATAGTTTTTGGTCAACAGCGCGGCAGCCGCCGGGGAGTTCGCGATCTTCATCGCCTCAGAATCCCACTGCAACTTCTCACCGGGCAGGCGAATGGCCACCGTACCCAGCAACACCGCCTCGGTCAGCGGTCCTGAATAATCGAAGTGGGACGTGGTCGTGCCTTCGCCGCGGCAGGCATCGGCCCACGAGACGTAATGGTCTCGCCCACCAACGTCGGGTAGCTTATAATCGGCAAACTTTTCCGCGGGCAGCAACCGCGGCATGGCGACGTGCGGTATGACGAGAGAGCCCTTCTCTCCAACCAGCAACGAACCTGCGCCCGGCAACTCAACGCCATCGGGCAAGCCGAGCCGCTCGCGCGGCGGTTGGTGGCCTTCGCCGTCATACCAGGTCAGCCGCAACTTGCCGTCAGTTCGCTCGGTGGCGGGAAACTCATACTCGACCATCGACTGTTTCGTCCATACTTCGCGGTTGATGGGCGGCGCTTCGGCGCGGATGGTCGTGGGCGCGGTCAAGCCAATCGCCATGAACACGGGATCGAGAATGTGGCAGCCAAAATCGCCAAGCTGCCCGTTGCTGAAATCCTGCCACGCCCGCCAATTGAACGGGTGATAGATCTTGTTTTTGTAAGGCCGGGCGGGGGCGACGCCCAACCATTCGTCCCAGTGCAGTTGCGGCGGCACGGGGTCTTCGCCGGCGGGGCGGTCGCTTTCGAGCATCCACCGCATGCCGCCGCTCTGCCAGGAAAACACCTCGCGCACTTTGCCGATGGCGCCATCGTGAACCAACTGCACCGCGGTGCGATAGGCCACATCCGATTGGATTTGATTGCACATCTGCGTGACCACGCCCGACCGCCGCGCGGCCCCGCGCATTTGCCGCGCTTCGGCCACCGTGTGCGTCAGCGGCTTCTGGCAGAACACGTGCTTGCCCAGGGCCATGGCCGCCAGGGCGATCGGCGCGTGCATGTGGTCGGGCGTCGAGACGATCGCGGCGTCGAACGTCTGGGCGTCGTCGAGCAATCGCCGCCAATCGGTATAGGTTTTCGCGTCAGAGAATCTCTCGGCGGCGCGGCCCAGATGCTCGGCCCGTTCATCGATATCGCAAATCGCGACGATTTTCACATTCGGGCTCGCGGCCACCGACGTGACATCCGACCAACCCTTGCCGCCAGTGCCGATGCTGGCCACGTTCAGACGGCCATTGGGTCCGGCGGCCCGCAGCCGTCCGCCCGACAGCGATAGGCCCGCCCCCGCGGCCACGATCGTTTGAATAAAGCGACGACGAGACGAGGTGGATCGCATAGCGGTCGGCTCCAAGCGGAAGATTGCGGGAAGGCAGCCGCCAGTATCAGTTGACTGCGACCGATACGCAAGACGCCAGGGCGGGGCCGCTGCCGGCAACCGCCCATCATGGTCCAAGTCGCGCGTCGAGGAATCGTCCGATGATCGCGAGCGGTGGAATGGCGGGTCCCGCGAGGACGACACCCAACAAGGTGCCGAACAGCGGGTGCTTCAGTAGCGCGCCGAGCCCCGCTCCCGCGATAGCCGCCGAGAGAAAATAGACCAGTACTTGGGCCGGCGGCCAGGGCAGTCTCGGTACGTCAGACAACAGGCACGCTGCGGCGCCCATCAGCGAAACCGCGACGAACATCCGCCGCAAGCTGAATTGCCAGCGGCGGACGCCATTCGCATAGCAAGCAAGATGTGGCGGGGGTCCAGGTCGCACGGTTGTCGCACATGGTATCTCCTGGATGAACCGCAAGATAAACTCATGATTAACCTATTACGGCAGTCAACGTCCACAGAATCAACGGCTCGCTCCTAACCCATGTTGACACTCATCTTGTCTCGTCGGTTGAACAAGCGTCGACTTTTATGTGAAATCCTCTGCGCGGCGGCGCTAGGCAGCGGAACGTTCACCGTAGATGCGACGCACGCCGCCGGACTGCGGGCCGGTGTGGCCAAAGTCGATATCACCGACCGCGAGGCGGGCCCCGTCAACGATCCGCTGTTTGTCAAAGCCCTTGCGCTGCAATCCGATAGCACGACGCTGGTCATCATCACCGTCGACGCCGTGGCGATTGGCGAGATCGGGCGAATCGGCAATGACTACCTGCCCCGCGTCCGCGCGCGGCTGGCCAAAGAGCTCAAGATCGCGCCGACCAACGTGCTGGTCAACGCCAGCCATTGCCATGGCGTCGTACGGGCCGACATCGAAGGCGCCACTGTCGAGGCCGTGAAAACCGCACTGCAACAGATGGCGCCGGTGAAAATCGGCTCGGGCCTGGGACACGAAGACCGCATCATGGAAAACCGCCGCTTGAAGCTCAAAAGCGGCCGCGAAGCGGATGTCCGCCACGCTTACTCGCTGCCGCCCGACGACGAAGTAGCCGAGGTCGGCCCGGTCGATCCGCAAATCGGCGTTCTGCGAATCGACCGGCACGACGGTCGGCCGCTGGCCGTCGTCTATAACTTTGCCTGCCATCCGATTCAGGGGGTGCCCGGCGGCGCCAACACCGCCGATCTGGTTGGCTTCGCCTCGAAGGCCATCGAAGACAGCCTGGGCGATGGCGCGATGGCGCTGTTTCTGCAAGGCTGCGCCGGCGACATCAATCCGGCGGGCTACAAAGAAGTCGATCATCCTCGCAGCGCCGAGCCGTTGGGCAACCGGTTGGGCCTGAGCACGTTGAAAGCCTGCGCAAAGATCAAGTGCGGCGACGACGACCGGCTGACCGTAATCAACGAAACGATCGAGCTGCCGCGGGGCGAGCGCAGCGAGCAGATTATCGCCCTGGAGACCGAGCAGCAGCGGCTGCTTGGCTCGCTGAAGGGCACGAGCCTCAACCTGAAGACCTTCCTGCCGCTGGTCGTCAAATACGGCGTGTCGGGCGATTTCCCTTCGTCGTATTCGCACCGCTACTTGCACGAGCGGATGCAAGGCCGCGATGAGTTGGCGAAGCTCGATGCCGAAAACCGCCGCAATCTCCGCGACTTCATCGACAATATCCACATCATGGAAGAGCTGACACGCGTGCAAACCAATCTGGCGTTGCTTCGCAAACACCAGGCCAGCCTGATCGACTCGGGCAAGCGCACGGTCAGCGTCGAGTTGCTGGCGGTGCGCCTGGGCGATTTGGTGCTGGTCACGTTCCCGGGCGAGCTAACCGTGCGCATCGGGTTGAACATCAAGCAGCATTCGCCGCATCCGCGCACCTGCGTGGCCGGCTATACCAACGGCTATATCTATTATGCGCCGACCGCCGATCAACTGCGCAACGTGGGCGGCGCCCAGGAAGACAGCGACTGCATCCTCGCGCCGCAGTGGCAAGAGCAATACGAACGCCACGTGGCCGAGATGCTGAAGAAACTGTGAAGGGCATTCGGCGAACAGACGACTATTGTTGATTTCATTTACCGAACCCGAACGCCCAATTTGTGCCTATCCGAGTTATCCGTGTTCGAGCGCATCCAGTTGCGGGAAGTCGACAAAGCCGACTTGCCCGAGCTCTTCAAGCAGCAACAAGAGCCCGAGGCCAACGCGATGGCGGCCTTCCCGCCGCGTGACCATGATGCGTTCATGGCCCATTGGGGCAACATTCTGCGCGATTCGGACGTCATCAAGCGCACCATCCTGGCCGACCAGCACATCGCCGGACATGTCATCTGTTTCGAGCGGGCGGGCCAATCGCTGATCGGCTATTGGCTCGGCAGACGCTTTTGGGGGGCGGGCGTCGCTTCGCGGGCCGTCGAGCAGTTCATCTCCTCGATCGCCATACGCCCGCTGCACGCCCACGTGGCCAGGCACAACCTGGCTTCGATCCGCGTGCTCGAAAAATGCGGCTTTCAGATGTCGGGCGAGAGCCGCTCGGCGGCGCCCACCGGCGGAGACGAGGTGGATGAACTGATTTACACGCTGTGGCACTGAAACTGGACATCTCCGCCGCGTCGGTATACATTGAACCAAGCCGTCATCGCATGCCCATGGCGGCCCCGCCTGACTTCTTTGCCCCCTTGCCGGGCAACATGCCTGACTGCTTTACGCTTCATTCGGCTCAATGAATTTGTGGTTTCCTCGCGGAATCGTGTATGCCAGTTGGCTGCTCGCCTGCGGCGCCATGGCCGTGGTGGCCGCGGCCGATGACACCCTAACCGGCGAACAGATCTATCAACAGCAATGCGCCAAGTGCCACGGCGCGGCTGGCGAAGGCGTGCTCGACCAGTACGCCAAGCCGCTCATCGGCGACCGGCCGCTCGATGACCTGACCAAGCTGATCGTCGAGACCATGCCCGAGGACGATCCGGAGGCTTGCGTCGGGCAGAACGCCGAAAAAGTGGCGGCCTATGTCTACGACACGTTTTACTCGAAGGCGGCGCAGGCCAAGCGTGGCGGGCCGCGCGTCGAGCTGGCCAGGCTCACGGTGGGGCAATATCGCAACGCCATCGCCGACCTGATCGCGGGCTTCGCCGAACCGGGCCGCTGGGACGATCAGCGGGGGCTGAACGGCGAGTACTTTAACTCGAAGCATTTCCAGGGTGACAAGCGTGTGCTCGAGCGCCGCGACGCCGTGGTCGATTTCGCCTTCGGCGAGGCCGGCCCCGTGCCCGAAAAAATCGACCCCAAGGAATTCACCCTCCGCTGGCACGGCTCGCTCTTGGCCCCCGACAGCGGCGAATATGAGTTCACCCTCAAGACCGAAAACGGCGCCCGGCTGTGGCTCAACGATTCGCAGCAGCCGCTGATCGACGCCTGGGTGAAGTCGGGCAGCGATGTCGAATATCGCCAAACGATTCATTTGCTCGGCGGCCGGGCCTATCCGCTGCGGCTTGAGCTGCACAAATCGAAAGACGGCAAAGAAACCGCGGCCTCGATGTCGCTCATCTGGAAGCGCCCGCGGCGCGTGGCCGAGGTTGTGCCCGAAAGGTACCTGTCGCCAAATCGTTTCCCCGAAACGCTGGTGGTGCAAACGCCGTTTCCGCCCGACGACCGCAGCGTAGGTTACGAGCGCGGCAGCTCGGTGTCGAAGGCTTGGGACCAGGCAACAACCTTTGGCGCCATTGAGACGGCGGGCTTTATCGCCGCGCATCTGAAAAAACTCTCTGGGTGCGAACCCGACTCGCCTGATCGCGAAGCCAAGTTGCGCGAGTTCTGCCAGCGATTGGCCGAGCGGGCCTTCCGCCGCCCGTTAACCGACGAACAAAAGGCGTTTTTTGTCGATCGGCATTTGACCGGAGCCGCCGATCTCGATGCCGCGGTCAAACGCGTGATGCTGTTGGTGCTCAAGTCGCCGCGGTTTCTGTATCGCGAGGTTCCTTCGGCGGGCGATGCTTACGACGTGGCCGCTCGCATTTCGTTTGGCCTGTGGGATTCGCTGCCGGACGCTCCGCTGCGCGAGGCCGCCGGGGCCGGGCAATTGCAAACGCGCGAGCAAGTGGCCGCCCACGTCGAACGCATGCTGGGCGACGTGCGCGCGCGGTCGAAGCTGGCCGCGTTCTTTCAGCAGTGGCTCAAGCTCGATCAGATGGACGAGCTGGCCAAAGACCACGAACTGTTTCCCCAGTTCGACGCCGCGGTGGCCGCCGATCTGCGCACGTCGCTCGACCTGTTTCTCGACGACGTGGTGTGGAGCGAGTCATCCGATTTTCGGCAGCTTTTGCTGGCCGACTATATCTATCTGAATGGGCGGTTGGCGCCGCTGTATGGCATCGATCGGCCGGCCAACGCCCCGTTTGAAAAGGTATCGTTCGATCCCGCGCAGCGAGCAGGGGTGCTTTCGCATCCGATGGTGTTGGCGCGGTTCGCGTACACGGCCAATAGCTCGCCGATTCATCGGGGCGTGTTCATCGTGCGGAGTCTGCTGGGGCGGCAACTGCGTCCGCCGCCCGAGGCCAGCGCGCCGCTGGCCCCCGACCTTCACCCCGATATGACCACCCGCGAGCGCACCGCTCTGCAAACCAGCCCGGCGGCCTGCCAAAGCTGCCACACCATGATCAATCCCTTGGGCTTTTCGCTGGAAAAATATGACGCCCTGGGCCGATACCGAACCGAGGAGAAGGGCAAGCCGATCGACGACGGTGGCTTTTACCAGCCGCTGTCGGGCAAAAAGGCCGAATTCCACGGGGCGCGTGAATTGGCGTCGTTTCTGGCCGGTAGCGAGGAGACGCAGGCGGCCTTTGTCCAGCAGTTGTTTCACTATTTCGTCAAGCAGCCGGTTCGGGCCTACGGGCTTGACCGGCCCGAGGAGTTGCGGAGGTTGTTCGCGGCGGGCGCTTTCAATATCCGGCGTTTGTTGGTAGAAATCATCGTGGCCTCGGCGGTAAAATCCTAGTGGTTTCTCGGCGGCGGAGCTCGTT
>DASVHB010000464.1:0-5332 GCA_036379195.1 Pirellulales bacterium | reverse complement strand
CTTGCCTCCGCAGCTCCTTGATCGGTCAACCGCGCCAACATGCCGGCCCCGGTGTCAGAGACGCGGGTGTCGGACTTAGGTCCCTTGGGCGCTGGCAGCGTGAACTCCATGCCCAACCAGAGCAGATGGATGTGCTCGGTCACTTCCGTCAACGATGCGGGCGAGAGTGCCGCAACAGGCTCTTGATGTGCCGCGGCCGCATCAAGCCCCGTAATCGGTGGCTCGTGCAAGTGGTGGCTGAGATTTGTTCCGACCGGGTGGGCATGCTGCACCGCCATCGGCAACCCATTGGTCAGCAGCAGCGCCGCCGACAGGGTCACGCACAAGCTGTGATGCAGTAGTCGAAACATGGTCAACGCGATGCTTGGAATTCGCCTCTAGACCCGTTCAATTCTAGCCCACCGCAAGTTGCCAGACAACCGGAGATGTCATCCTACGATTGCCGCTGGCCTACACGTGCCGCGGCAGGTTGCCCTGGGCATCGAACGGCAGATCGCGCAGATCCGACAAAACCTCCAGATCGTCGCGTTCGCGGGCTTCGTTCCAATATGCCTGCGAACACTCGACCTCGGCCAGCTCCAGCGTGTTGTGAATCCAGAGAATCTTGGCGTGCGGCGGCTCGGTCAGCCCGATCGTGGGCAGGGCCGCGTCGATGATCTCGCGGTCGGTGTCAAAGTTGACCGGCAGCATGCAAGCCGCCACGTTGCCGCTGGTCAGGCAGTTGATGCGCGTGATCCGCTGGTCGATCTGGTTCAACAGCCGCGTGGTGCAAAACTCGATCAGCCCGACGCCCGAGGCGTTGCCGTGCGTCTCTTCGGTCAGGCCGCGCACCACAATCCGCTTGACCTTGGGAAATTCGTCGTCGGCCGCGCGGTGGTAAATGTGCTTGCGGCCAATGACATTGGTATCGACGCCGGCGCCGCTGATGTTTTTGCCCATCTCGTCGATCAGCAGAATATCGGCGCGCGGGAACGGCAGCTTGGGCATCCATTTGCGGGCTTGCACGAGCAGCTCGCGTTCGCGCTCTTCCAGCTCGTCGGCCGCCACGGCGGCGATCTTGGCGGTCTGGTCATAGCTGTTTTCCAAGATCGCCAATCCGGCCAGAATGTGGCACCGCTCCATCACGCGATGGGCCACACTGCGCACGATCTGCGGGAAGCTGTAGTCGAGGATTGCCCGGTGATAGACCTTGGCGCCTTCGTGCTTGCCCAGGCCGATGAGCATCATTTTCATCAGGCCGCTTTCGACATCGCCGACGAAATCGGTGTGCGGCTTCACGCGGCCCACCACCAGCACATGATCGGCCTCCGAGGCGTGACGGTCGAAATGCACCGGAAAACCCTCGGCCGTCTGGCAAACGACGATCGTCTCCATACTGGCTTTGATCGGGCAGCCGCAAAACTCTTCGGTGATGCCGTAGCCTTCGAGAATGCCGCGTTGTCCTTCGGCGGTGCCGCCGCCGTGGCTGCCCATGGCCGGCACGATGAACGGTTTGGCGTCGAGATTCTGAAAGAACCGCACCGCCGCCTGAATGATCAGATGGATATTGGCAATTCCCCGGCTGCCGGCCGTGATGGCCACCGTTTGCCCCGGCTTGACGCGCTGTTCCAGTTTCAGACGGGCCAGTTCTGATTGAACGGTGGCGGCGATATCGCCCACCCGCGGGGCCTCGAACTTTTGCCGGACGCGAAAGAATTTGGGGTACTCGGGCATGGAGCGGGTCTCAAAGCGGATTATGGATTGCTGGTTGGCGCATTCGGCCACCGGCGGGCACAACCTTTGATCTTACGGCGATCGAACGCGAGCGTCTACAGCCGTGGGGGGTGTCTTAAAACTGTGGTGCTCGTCCCTACCAACCCGACGCGCCAGCGAGGAACGGGGCCTCGCTAACGCTTCGGGTTGGTGTCGTTGGGCACACTGCACCACACTTTTAGGACACTAACCAACGACAATGGCGATTGGAATGATTATGCTAGTGGCGTTCGACCGCGGTTCGTAGGTCAGGCTTTCCAGCCTGACGTGTCAGCCTGGAAAGGCCGACCTACGCGCCGCGCCCCGCCTCTTCCTGGAGCTGCCCATGAACCGCTTGCCGACCCTTTGCATAACGACCTCAATCCTCGCGGCCAGCGCCTTGCCCCTTTTGCGCGGGGCTGAGCGCGAGTTTCCGCCGGTGAGCCAGCTTGCCTCTCATCAAGAACTGCCCGATCCGCTGCTCATGTTCGATGGCCGGCGCGTGCAAGCCACGGAACAATGGCGTGAGGAGCGTCGGGGCGAATTGAAAGCGCTATTCGAGTTCTACATGTATGGCGCCGCGCCGCCCGCTCCCGAAAGCATTCAAAGCGAGGTCGAGCGAATCGACAAGAACTACTTCGGCGGCAAGGCCACCAAGAAGGAAGTGACCATTGCCTTTGGTCCGCCCAGCACGCCAAAGATTCATCTGCTGCTGATCGTACCGAACGGGCGCAAGCGGCCGGCGCCGGTATTTGTCGGCTTGAACTTTCACGGCAATCATACGCTCGTCGACGATCGCAGCATCGCCCTGCCAACGGTTTGGATGCGCGACGGCACGCCGGGCGCCGTCGACCATCGCGCGACTGACGCCGGCCGTGGCACGGAAATCGGCGTTTGGAACCTGCAAGGCTCGATCGACCGCGGCTATGCCGTGGCCACCTGTTATTGCGGCGATATCGATCCCGACAAGCCCGACTTTAGTGATGGCGTGCATCCGCCTTATCTTCCTGCCGGGCAAAGCCGGCCCGGGCCGCACCAGTGGGGCACCATCGCCGCCTGGGCCTGGGGCATTTCTCGCGCGGTCGATTATCTGGTGACCGACGAGACGCTCGACCCGCGGCGGATTGCGGTTGTGGGTCATTCGCGTTTGGGCAAGACAGCCCTCTTGGCGGCGGCGATGGACGAGCGGATTGCGCTGGCCATACCCTTGCAAGCCGGCTGCGGCGGCACGGCGCCCAGTCGCGGCACTGTGGGCGAATCGGTCCGGCAAATCAACGATCACTTTCCGCATTGGTTCTGCGACACCTTCAAAGAGTTCAACGAACAAGTCGACCGGCTGCCGTTCGATCAGCACTCTCTGGTGGCATTGGTGGCGCCGCGGCCCGTGTTGTTTGCCAACGCCATGGAAGACCAGTGGGCCAACCCCGCCGGCCAGTTCGAAGTGTTGCGCGCGGCCGAGCCGGTTTATCGCTTCTTGGGCGTCGAGGGCTTGGGGGTCGAGCAAATGCCCGCGCCGGGCAAGTTGGTCGGCGGCCGGTTGGGCTACTTCAGTCGCCCCGGCAAACATTCGATGACCCGCCAAGACTGGGAAGCGTTCTGGGATTTTGCCGACCGGCACTTTCAGGAAGCGAATGAAAAATAAAAAACGAAAGGGTGTTGCGGTAAAACTACGCCGCGAACGGCTTGTAGGATGACCTTCCTAGGTCGTCCATGCGGCCGTTTTTGGCTAGATGGGCGACCTAGGAAGGTCGCCCTACGGTAGCCTCGACCGCCGTAATTCCCGAGCAAGGTCGCCATTAAGCTTAACTTGATGCGTATGGGGACTCGCTGCGCTCGGTCCAACCTATACGGAAAGCAGCCGCAGGACCAGCGCCAACGAATTCAACCGCGTCGGCGCGTCGTCGGCGCGCGACATAAAGACCACTGGGCACGCGGCGCCGCACAAGACGCCACCATAGCGGCAATCGGCGGTGTACATAATGGCCTTGATCGTGAGGTTGGCCGAAAGCAAGTTCGGAAAAATCAGCACGTCGGCCTGGCCGATAACCGAGCCGGCGATTTGCTTTTTTTCGCCTGCTTCGGCCGCGTAGGCCAGGTCGAACGAGAGCGGTCCCTCGACCAGGCAACCGCCGATTTCGCCCGAGCGGTTGCGGCGGGTGATCTCGGCCGCTTCCAGCGTGTCGGGCATCGACTCTGAGACTTTCTCGGTGGCCGAAAGCAATGCGACACGCGGCACTTCCGCTCCCAGCGCCTGAGCGAGCTTGACCGAGCTGGCGATGATGTCGATTCTTTGCTCTAGCGTCGGCGCAATGCAAATGCCGGTGTCGGCCAGCAACAGCCGCCGACCGGATGAACGAATTTCGACGAGCGGCACCTGGCAAATCACCCGCACCGTGCGTAGACCATGGCCCGCGTCGAGCACCGCGCGCATCAAATCGGGCGTGGCGATCTGTCCTTTCATCAAGCATTGTGCTTGCCCCGAGCGGACGGACGCCACCGCCGCATGGGCGGGCTCATCCGAGTCGAGAATGGTGAAACCGTCGAGCGGAACGCCGCAATCGTCGGCCAGCCGCCGAATCTGCGATTCTTGCCCGCTCACAATCGGCGCGATCCAATGCCGGTCGCATGCGACGCGCAGGGCTTCTAAAACGGTTCGATCAGCGCCACCCGCCGCAACGACCGACACCGCCGCCGCTGACCGATCTGCCGCCTGATACAAGTCGTCGAATCCCAAGAGCGGCATGGTGCTGGGAAGGCAAAAGGCAAAATGGCAATGTCGAAATCATCGGCGGCCGGCCGCTGTTTTCGTTCATGGCGCCAGTTCCCAACGCAACGTAACGGGTTGGGCCGCGGCGGTGGCCAGGTCGCTGGGATTGGCGTAATGAGCAACGGCAATCGCCCTGCCGACTGCGCTTAGTTCAAGGCGCGAATCGACGAATGGCCACGGAGATACTTCCACCTGGTACGCGCTCGCCATTGGGCGAAAGGTCAACGCCGGGCCTCCGGGCGGTTCGACCGTCTCCGGCACGCTTCGCGGCGCGCAACAGAACCACAGGCTGAGGGCGTCGAACATCTGTAGCCAGGCCAGCGCGCGATCGGCCTCAGCGCGGCAAGCCTCGCGATCGCGGCCGCCGCTACGAAGATCGAGCCAATGTGCCTGCCGCTCGGCCTGCTGATCGAGAAAGCCCTGAGCCAGCGTGGCCGCCGCCTCGTCCGATTGCCAACGGCTCGCAAATCGCCGCAACAACGCGCAGAAGTGGCCGCTCACCATGTAGCCGGGCAGCGGGCCCACCTTTTCGGCGGCGGCGATCGATTCGCGCCAAATGGCCAGCGAATCGGCCATGGGCATTTCGGTAAAGTCGAGGGGGCGGCCCGATTGCGCATCGACCTTGGGCGCCACCTCCCAGGCAGACCAGCCATCGTCGTGATGGCGCACGCCCGCCAAAATCTCGTCGCGCGGTTCCAGCGGTGCGAAAGGCGATTGGCCCCAGGCCTCGGCCAGCACGCCCGACAGCCGCGCGTGCTCGACTTGCGAGATTAAGATCCAGCGCTCTTGGGAAGAGTCAACGTCCGTGCGGCGAATCATGGCGCTCTCGTTCTA
>DASVHB010000463.1:0-10477 GCA_036379195.1 Pirellulales bacterium | reverse complement strand
GTCTCACCGCTGATTCGCGCGCGATAGCCGCAATTGAGCGTGTGATACCAGATGCTCAGTTCCCAGACGATCGGCGTATCGACGGCCGAGATGAAATCGCAGGCGCCGTGTACGACGTCGACGATATATTCGTTGGCGCCGATGCCGTCGAACTTCGGCATTTCGTAGCTGGGGAGCGTCTGCGAGGCGACTTGCAGTCCCCAGCCGCTGTGCGAGAAGCCGACCACGCCGCCTTGCTCTTTGCCCCACTGCAGTACCGGCAAGTCCCAACTCGGCCATTGTTCGATGCGCGTCGTGCCCGGATAGTCGTCTTCTTTCAGCCGCAGCAGGCAGAGATGGCCGCAGTGCGAGCTGGGAAAGCCCGACACCTCGACGTCGTAGCGCATCACATTGCGGGGCGTCGACAGCTCGCTGACTTTGCCCTCGAAGAATTGTTTCTGATGATACCAGCACGGTCCCCAGGAAAGCACGCAGCCGATGTTCAGGTCTTCGCCGGCGATGTGCCGCAGCATGTCGGTCGGCGTGACGCCTTCGGTGGGGGCCTCGTAGTGGGCGCAGCCGGCGGCGTGAACGTGATGGTCGCCCGAATACCATCCCAGGTCGGCCACTTTGATCCACCGCTCGAGCTGGAACGACTCGCGGTGTTCTTCTTTGCCCGGCGGCACGGTCATCGACCGCTTGAGAATGCGGTACTCCGGTCCGCGGGTATAAGTGACTTCGTATTCGCCGGGCGGCAGCGACACCGATTCGCCATCGGCCCGATACACCTGGTCGTGAAAGAACAGATCGGGGGCCAGGCGGCGGCTGCGCGAAGGATAGACCCGGCCTTGAGCGTCGCGAAAGATGAATTGCCCGGTGGTGGGCCGACCGTCGTCGTCGGCAATGGCCAGAGTGATCTTGACGGCGGGTTGGCAGGTGAACAGCAGATTAACTTCGTTGCGAAAGCCCAGGTCTTGAGTGCCCTGACCGACGTCGAAGGCCAGCTTGGCCTCGCGCCGGCCAGCGTCTCGGCTATAAAGCTCGACGATGCGATACTCCAGCGCCAGCCCGGAAAGCTTCGGGTTGAGCGGCTGCTGATCGAAAGTTTTGAGTTCGAGCCAGCGATCGGCCAATTCCTGGGCCGAGATCGAGGCGGCGGCGTTCGGCTTGCCCGAAGAGGGCACCACCTGCCGCGCCGCGTTGGGGCTGCTGGCGCGCAACGCGGCGGTGACGCCGGCCTCGTTGTGTACTTTGACCAGAAACACGCGCCAGCCGTGCTCGACCAGTTCCGGCCTGGCCGGCCCGGCGGCCACCTTCACGCGGCTTTCGGGATTCACGTTGACGCCCACCAGGCAGAGCGGGTCGAGTGCTTGTTGAATGGTCTTGAGCGATTCGGCTTCGTCGGCTTCGGCCAGCGCCTGATCGAGCATCGCTTGCCGCTGCGCATCGAGCGGGCTGCCCAAGAGCTCCAGCGCCTGCGCCACGCGCCGCACCTGAGCTTTCAACGGTTGCATTTCGACATCGCGCACCAGCGGCAACGCGGCCGGTTCGGCGGCATGGACCGCGTGGCAGCACCATCCCGAGGCAACCACGATCAAGAGAAATCGCGAGATGATCTGCCCCGGAGGGGCGGCGGAGTTTAGCCGTGGGCGCCAGCCCGCGGACCGGGCACCGAACAACAACCACAGCCGCGGAGCGGCGACGGAGAAGAAACGCCGGCGATCCGTCGCCGCTCCGCGGCGGCGCTGGATTTGGCTCCAGTTTTCCGCGGGCTCGCGCCCACGGCTAAACTCCGACCGCCGCTCCGCGGCGGCATCACGTTTCACACATCGCACGATGGTATCCATGTCTCACTCGATGAAAATAAATTCCTTGGAGTTGAACATTACATGGCAAAGATCGGCCCAGGCCCGTGGATCGTTGGTCGCCGCCCCGTATCGTCGGCTTTGCGCTGCTAGAAACGCAGCCGCGGCCTGGCGCTCTTCGTTGCTCGGCGGCCGAGCGAGCGCCGACAGATACAACCGCTCGATGCGAAGGGTGGTTGATTCGCTCGGCTGGAGACGATCCGCCCAGCGCCGAGCTTCGGCCACTACGAACGGACTATTCATCAAGGCCAGCGCCTGAGCCGGCACATTCGAGACGCCGCGGCGGCCCACCGTGGTGAAAGGCACCGGATAGTCAAACGCTTGAAAAAATGGACTCAGAAAATTTCGCCGCACGCTCAGATAGACGCTCCGCCGACCGTCGCCGTCGAGCGGGCCGCTGGCCGGCCGGCCGCGGCCTTCGACCAGGTCGCTCAGGTAGGTCGGCACGCTCGCTCCAAACAGTCGCGCGTCGAGTCGCCCGGAAACCGCCAGCACGGCGTCGCGAATTGCTTCGGCTTCGAGCCGGCGGATAGGTCGATACGACCAGAGCAAATTGCGCGGGTCGATCTCTCGCGCCCGTTCGCTGGCCTGGCTCGACATCTGGTAAGTGCTCGTCAGCACCAGCCGTCGGATCAGACGCTTGATCGACCAGCCATCGCGCATGAAGTCATCGGCCAGAACGTCAAGCAGCTCGGGATGCGTGGGCGACTCGCCCATCACGCCAAAGTTATCGCAGGTCGGCACGATGCCGCGGCCAAACAGATGCTGCCGCACTCGATTAACCATCACACGGGCCAGCAGCGGCTGCCGTGGATCGGTCATCCGCCGGGCAAGCTCTAGCCGGCCGCTGCCGCTGGAAATGGCAGGCTGATTTTTGCCGGCCAGCGCGGTGAGGTGGCGACGTGCGGCCCGCTCGCCCGGCGTCTTGTGATTGCCGCGCAGCATGACGTGCTGATCGACGCCGCTGCCCTCGAGCAACGCCGGCGCCGTGTGAACCTGGCGTGGCAAACGCTCGATCAATCGTGCTTGCTCCGCGAAGAACGGCGCGACCGCGGCGGCCATCGCCTGGCGGGCCGGCTCGTTGGCAGGAGCGAGCAGGTCGAGATGTTGGATCAGCCAGTCGGCCAGCAAGGCATCGCTCTGCGAAGCGCCGGAAGAAGAAAGTAGTGAATTCCTCTCGGCGAGGGCCAGAAACATCTGCTGATAGGCCGCTGCCAACGATTCCAGAGAGACCAGATTTGCCTCGGCAAGCAAATTGGCCGGCAGCCCGACCTCGGGCAGAGCGGGCATGCGATCGGCCTCAACGATTTGGGCGATGGCCAGGCGAGGCGACATGCCGGTTTGCAAATCGCCCGTCGATCGCGGCGTAAACTCAACGTGTGCCCGTCTGCCGGCATACGCCGAAAGATCGTGTTCGATCCACTGAAAACGATCGCCGGCCTGCCACTCGCGGATCATCGCCCCGTGCAGCGGGCCGTTGTTCAGCCGGTGCGAATGGACCGCCGCGTAGGCATAGCCCGATCCGCTCACCAGGTAATACAGCTTGCGGCCTGTCAGGGTAAAGCTGGGCGTGCGCAAGGTGCGGCCCGTTTGCAACCAGGCGAGCCGACCGGCGTCGCGGGCAACGCCGTGCGCCAACGTGGCCACATCGCAGAGCGGGTCGCAAGCCGCCGCCGCGCGAGCGAAGATGTTGGCAATCGGCCGGTCAGCCGAGGCGCCGAATTGCGGCTCGCCCATTGCCACCGGGCGCAGACCAAACAGCGAACCGTCTTGCAACCAATCGGCGGCGGTGATGTTGGCGTAGTCGATCATGGTTCGGTATTCGACTGGGGCCGTGGCGTCGGCGCGCACCGTTGCCGCAAGCGGACGCAGCAGCTCGGCGAGTTGCGTGCCTGGACCAACGCGGTTGGCTGCAAGCAGCGCCCACGGGTGCAACGGCGACGATGCATCGCTGGCCGCGGCGCGCACCGCTTCGACCCAGGCGCTCAGCAGCCCCGGCGGCAGTTGCTTGCCGGCGGCGACCGCTTCGATGGCCTGCTGCCGCGCGGCATCGGCGGCGGCGCTGGCCTCGATCGGCGCCGTGGCGAGCACGTCGCGCGTGGCCAACAGCAGAGATGCCGTGCGCTCGAGCGTCGGGCGCATGGCGGTTAGCACGTGCCCCAGCACCGCCGGGCCTTGTGCCTGGCGCAGCTCGGCCAACTCGCCGGCGATTTGCCGCTGCCGATCGAGCGCGTCAAACGCCGCCTGCCGATAGCCGCTGCTGAGCAAGAAGCCCGAGAGCGCGTAATAGTCGCTCGTGGAAATGGCGTCGAACTTATGATCGTGACAGCGGGCGCAAGCCACGGTGAGCGCCAGGAACGTTTTGGAAAAAACATCGAGCTTATTGTCAGTACGATCGAGCTCGTCGGCCTCGACGTCGATCGGCGAATGGACTTCCTCGCCCAGGAACCAAAAGCCCGTGCCCAGGATCGACTCGTTCGCTCCGGTAGCGTTTCGCCGCGGCGATTCGAGCAGGTCACCGGCGACGTGCTCGCTGACAAACCGGTCGTAGGGCACGTCGGCGTTGAAGGCTCGGATGACATAGTCGCGGTATTGCCAGGCATTGGGCATCTCGTAATCGAACTCATGGCCGCGGCTCTCGGCATACCGCACCAGGTCGAGCCAATGCCGGCCCCAACGCTCTCCGAAATGCGGCGAAGCCAGCAGCCGGTCGGTCACGCGGGCCAACGCCTCGGGCGATTCATCATTCAGAAACGCCTCGATCTCGGCGGCGGTCGGCGGCAGTCCGATCAGATCGAAAGTCAGGCGGCGCAACAACGTGCGCTTGTCGACTCCGGCGGCGGGCGGCAAACCGGCCGCTTCGAGCCGCGCCAGAATAAAGCGATCGATCGGCGACGACGCCCAGCGCGTATCGGCGACTGGCGGCACGCACCTTTCGCCGAGCGGTTGAAAACACCAATGACTGGCCCGCTCGTCCAGGTCAAATGCGGCCACCGGTTGAACTTCGTCGGAAGTGACGGGCGCCGCCTCGGCCGGCCAAGGCGCCCCTCGCTCGACCCAGCGACGAAGTGCAGCGACGTCGACCTCGGCCAGTTTGCCGGTCGGCGGCATCTGATACAGTTCGCCGTAGTTGATGGCGTCGATCAGCAAGCTCTCGTCGGGCTGGCCCGGCACGACGGCCGGTCCGGTATCTCCGCCGGTCAAGGCCGCGGCGCGCGAATCGAGCCGCAAACCGCCCTTTTGCGCATTGGCGCCGTGACACTTCTGGCAGTGATTGGCCAGCAACGGGCGAATATCTTTCTCGAAGAATTCGAGATCGGCCTCGGTAAACGCGGCTGGCGGCTGCACCTTCTCTTCCGTCATCGCGATCCCGCTCATCAGCAAACTCATGCTGATCGCAAGCACCAGACACCAGGTTTTGCTGATCGTCAGTGGCATGGCGGGAGGCAAGGTGGGCGGGCTGCGCCGTGCGGACCGGCGCAGTGAGTCTATCGTACCCGCCTGCCAACCGGGGCACAACTTTGCCAGCCGCCGCATTGGTGGTACGCTTAAACGATTCTCGCTTAGCTCGCAATGCGCACACGCCCCCGGACGCGCCAAACAGCGCTCCCCATACTAACCCGAAGCGTAAGCGAGGTTGAGTCGGGTTCTCGTCCTCGCTTACGCTTCGGGTTGGTGGGGGCGGGTGCGCATTGCGGGCTAGAACAATCTGTAGGGAACGCCCTCCGTGGCGTTCCGTGGCGAGCGAATCGACGCCGAGTGCGCAGATCGCGGAACGCCACGGAGGGCGTTCCCTACAGACGCCATCGACAACTTTAGTTGCCATCATCTTAAGCCCATGCCCGCACGACATTTCACGCTGACCGCCAAGCCGCCGTTTCGGCTCGATCTGACGGTGTGGACGCTGCGCCGGCGCGTGGACAACCTGGTCGATCGCTGGGATGGCGAGACCTACCGGCGCGTGTTGCCGATCGACGACGTGCCGATCGAGCTGGCCGTCAGCCAACTGCGCCGCGGCAAAACTCCGCGGATTGAAGTCGCCGTACACGGCGCGCGACTGACGGGCAAACTGCAAACCGCCGTCACGCGCGCCATCGAGCGGCTGCTTGGCCTGCGCGTCGACCTGAACGATTTCTATCGCTTCGCGGCCGAAGAACCCAAGCTGGGCGAAGTGGTCGAGCGGTTCCGGGGTGTGAAGCCGCCCCGCTTTCCCAGCGTGTTCGAGGCGCTGGTCAACGCCATCGCCTGTCAGCAAGTTACGCTGACCTTGGGCATTCAACTGCTCAACAAAGTGGCCGCGCGATATGGCCCTGCGGTCGCCCGCGGCGATGCGGCGGCGCACGGCTTTCCGCGCCCGGCCGAGCTAGCCGGCGCCGACGCGGCGGTGTTGCGGCGGTTCGGCTTCAGTGGGCAAAAGGCCCGGGCCATGATCGAACTGGCGCGCGACGTGGAGGCCGAAAGCATCGACCTGGAGTCGCTGAGCGATCTCGACGACGCGGCGGCGGTCGAACGGTTGCTCAGCGTACATGGCGTCGGTCGCTGGTCGGCGGAATACGCCTTGCTGCGCGGGCTGGGGCGGACGCACATTTTTCCCGGCGACGACGTCGGCGCTCGCAAGCGTTTGCAGCAGCGCTTGAAGCTCCGCAAATCGCTCGATTACCAGGGAGTCTCGCGAGTTTTGCGCGCCTGGCGCGATTTCGGCGGCCTGATTTACTTTCACATGCTGCTGGATGGACTGGCCGAAAAACGAACGATCACGGGATGATTTTGGATTTTGGATCTTCGATTTTCGATTACTCGCGGTGGCTCGGGCAGAGCATTGGGATGCCCCGGCTGAAAATGTCGGCTATCATGCGGTCGGACGGAGGCAAAAAACCGGGGCATCGGCAAGCCTCTGCCCCGGCCACCGCATTTGCTGTTTACATCGCCTGGAGCGAGTTATGCCTGACCGTTGGTACCTGTTTGAAGACGCAAAGCACATTGCTTCGCCGGCGCTGATTGTTTACCTGGATCGTGTGCGCGAAAACCTGCGGCGCATGATCGCCGTGGCCGGAGGCGTCGAGCGGCTGCGCCCGCACGTCAAGACGCACAAAATGGCCGAAGTCGTTCGGCTGCAAATGCAGGCCGGCATCAGCAAATTCAAGTGCGCGACGATCGCCGAGGCCGAAATGCTAGCCCAGACCGGCGCCCCCGACGTGATGCTGGCGTATCCCGTGGTCGGACCCAACGTCGGCCGATTGGCCGGTCTCGCCAAGGCGTATCCCTCCACGCGCTTCTCGGCGCTGGCCGACGACCTTTCGGCCATCCACACGCTCTCGGCTTCGTTTGCCAGCGCCGAAAAGCCGCTGGAGGTGTTACTCGATATCGACAACGGCATGCACCGCTCGGGTGTTGCTCCCGGCCCCGCGGCCATCGAGCAATATCGGCTGCTGGACGACTTGCCGGGCCTCACGCCAGGCGGGCTGCACGTTTACGACGGGCATGTGCGCGAGGCCGACCTCGCCGCACGCGCCTCCCATGCTGAAGCCGACTTCGCGCCGGTGAAGCAACTCAGGCAATCGCTGGAAAACGCCGGTCTGCCGGTGCCGCGCGTGGTGGCGGGCGGCACGCCGACCTTTCCCGTTCATGCGCGGCAAACCGACCGTGAGTGCAGCCCGGGCACCTGCGTATTTTGGGACGTGGGTTATGAAAGCAAGTTTCCCGACCTGGAATTTCTGCACGCCGCGCTGCTGCTGGGCCGGGTGGTGAGCAAGCCCACGCCCGACCGGCTGTGTCTCGATCTGGGGTATAAATCGGTTTCGCCCGACAATCCGCAGCCGCGCGTCACCCTGCTCGATTTGCCCGACGCCCAGCCGGTGGTGCATAGTGAAGAACACCTGACGGTCGAAAGCAGCCGGGCGGGCGAATTCGCGGTGGGCGACGTGATGTACGGCGTGCCGTATCACATCTGCCCGACGGTGGCGTTGCACCGCGAGGCGGTGGTGATCGAGCAAGACCGTGTGGCCGCTCGCTGGCCCGTAACCGCCCGCAACCGGTCAATTACCCTTTGAATTACAACGGTTTTCACACCAACCCGAAGCGCCAGCGAGGCCGGCGGCTCGTCTTCCTCGCTAGCGCTATTAGCGCTTTGGATTGTTGTCGGATGCTATGACCAGGCCCTGCGCATACCTCCGCCAGCGGTTGACATAGCGAGCGGCCGCTTCGGAAATGCGCGCGGCGGAGGCCTCATCGAGCTGGCGCACGATCTTGCCAGGCACGCCGACTACCAGGCTGTTGTCGGGAATCACTTTGCCCTCGGCCACCAAGGCGCAGGCCCCAATCACGCAGTTGCGACCGACGCGGGCGCCATTGAGCACCGTGGCGCCCATGCCCACCAGCGAATTCTCGCCGATGGTGCAACCGTGCAGCATGGCCCGGTGCCCAATGGTGCAGCCATCGCCAACGGTGAGCGGAAAGCCGGGATCGACGTGCAGCACGGCGCCGTCCTGAATATTGCTGCGCCGGCCGATTTCGATCAGGTCGTCGTCGGCGCGCAGCACCGCGCCAAACCACACGCTGGCCTCCGATTTCAAACGAACCTTGCCAATCAGCACGGCGGTCGGCGCAACCCAGACCGCATCGCCGTCGTCATACGCCGGACAAATACCGTCGAGCGAGTAAAGGGGCATAATAACTCTGATTATTGATCGTGCTGGTCTTCGGCCATTAAACACTCACTCGAAGCGACCGGCAATGATCGCTGGCGCGCTCAATGGTCATGGTGCGAGCGAGTTCCTTGGGCCGGCTGCGGAACCAGCCTGCCACGAGCTGCACCACTTCGGTGTCCTCCGGAGTTTCTCCAACGGCAACGGCGCGACCGTAAATCGAATCCAGACGCTCCAGGCACTTTTCGGCACTCTCGGCGGTTTCGGGCCGAGAGACGACGCCCCGCACATCGCCTCCGCGAAGCAGGTACCACCGCGGCCGCCCGCTGGCGCCGGCGATGGGATAAATAAACGAAAACTCCCGGCGCGCATGCCGCAATCGCCCCAACTCGTCTGCCAGCCACTGGAGATCGACCAGCTTGTCGCGCAACATCGCGGCTTGCTCGTAACGACGGGCTTTGGCCGCCACGACCAGTTCGGCGGCCAGCCGGTCGTGGCAAGTTCGATCGCCGTCGAACAGCGCCGCGGCCTGCCGCACGTGCGCCGCGTATTGCCGCCGCGAGCAGCCGCCAAAGCACGGTCCCAGGCAGGCGCCCAAATCGTAACGCAGGCAGCGCGGCTGCCGCGGCTCGTCGAACAATTCCGCCTGATCGCGGAACACCATCGTCACCGGCTCAGGACAATCGCGCAATTGCAGCAAATCGTTGACAATGGCCAGGGCCCGTTGGGTGCGGCGTCCCGCCCGGACGGGACCAAACACCTGCTCGGCGGTCCGCGCCGGCGCCGCTGCCAGATACGCATGCGGCGCGGGCGCCCGGCCGAGGCAGATATAGGCCCGGCCTCGACGGCCGGGCATGCCGCGGCGGTTGAAGCGCGGGCGCCAACGGCGAATCAGCTCCAGCTCGCGTAATTGCGCGGTCAACTCGTGCGGCGAGGTTTCCCAGACGATTCGCGCAGCCGCCGCGGCGATGTGCTTCGCCTTGCCGTCGGCCGCGCGCGAAAAATAGCTGAGTAGCCGTTGCCGCAGGCGCTTCGACTGGCCGATATAGGCCAGCTCGCCGGCCTCGTCGAGCATGCCATACACGCCCGGCTGCGCCGGGCAATGCTCGCGAATGCGGCGGCGCGTGGTTCGCCGCTGCGCCCCCACCGCCAGCTCATTTAGGACGCGCACCCGGCCATAAAAACGGCTCGGCCCAAAGCCTTCAAAGGACGGTGGTCCCGAGGTGATCAGCATGGCATTCCTCCGTGAACGCTTGCGGGCAGCGGCGTCTCACTGCGGCAGCTCCCTCCCCGCGGTGCGGCCGATTATAACGGAGGTCGTCCCGCCGCAATATGCCCGGCGAGAATATGCCTGGCACGGCCTAATACCCGAACGGTCCGCGTAGCGCGCCGCCCATGTAGCCGCCGGCACTGGTGGCATAGTTCAGCCGGCCCGATTGAGAAATGACGCGATCGGGGTCGGCGTCGAACAGCCCGTGTCCTGGCCCGCCGAGTCGATAGTCGTAAGGCGTGGTCATCAGGGTGTCGTGAAACCGATCGATCTGCCGGTGATAGTCGGCGTCGGCCGCGGCGGTCGAGCGCAGCCGGTCGGCGCCGCCCATGGTTTGCCGTCCCACGCGCTCGCGCCAACGATCGACGTCGCGATAATGGTCCATCGCGTCACGCGCCGCCGAGGCGTCGTATTGACTGCCGAACTGGCGCAGGCGCCACTCTTGATAGGCCCGTGGTCGCTGCGTAATCCACTGCTGACCGTTGAAAAACGCCCATTGCTGGCTCGGCAGCCAGAACCACCAAATGCCGTTGTGAAACCGGTAGCGAGTCGCCATTTTCGCGGGATCGTAATCGCCGGGTCGCAATGGCGGCGGCGGACCGGGCGTTTGCGCGGACGGCTGCATTGGCGCGTTCGCCGCGCTGGGCCGCGGCAGCCCCACCGCGCGCCGGGCGATTGGCTGGCGGGCGGCGTCTGGTTGTGGGGCGGGGTGTAGTTGC
>DASVHB010000462.1:0-6516 GCA_036379195.1 Pirellulales bacterium | reverse complement strand
GCTGTTTCCCCTGCTGGACATCAACCACGACGGACGGTTGACCACGCGCGAATTACGACGCAGCCGCGAGCAATTGATCTCGCTCGACCGCGACGGCGACGGACAAGTCGCGCCCCAAGAGCTGCCCGAGACAATGACCATTACGCTGGGCCGCGGTCTGCCAACCAATTCGATGCCCAGCGCCATGGCGGTTGCCGTCGCGCCTCCGCCAAGAGAAGGACCGAGTTGGTTCGTTCACATGGACAGCAATCACGATCAAGAGATCAGCCCCGAAGAGTTTCCCGGCGACGACGACAAATTTCGCTCGCTCGACCTCGATGCGGACGGGTTTCTTAGCCTGAGCGAGGCGCAAGCGGCCGCCACGGCCCGGGCGGAATGACTCAAACTCACGGAAGGATGGTGAATGAGGCCCCGGCTGAGCATGGCGTCGCTAGTTCGGCGCGCCTCTTGCAGAGGGGTGGCGACCTGCGCCCCTGGTTTGCAAGCTCGACGTTTCGTGTCACAATAGATCCCTTGACCGCGGCATCCGTGGCGACCTGAACTGCACAACAAGGAAGTTTGCTCAATGGCAAGCGATGCATGGGGTATTGACGAGGGCTATGAAGACGCCCATCAGGTATGGCGCGAGACCGAGGCCGCCACTCGTTCGGCGATTCTAACGGCGATGGGCGTGGCCGACGCGCACGGCGCCCCCCCGGACGGAACTGTGCAAATTGTGCGGCAGGGCGGCGCGCCGCGGCCTTTTCATCCGGGCAAGCTCGTGCTCGAAGACGGGGGCGTGGTGCAGGTGGCCGGGCGGTTTCCCAAAGATCTGCCGCTGGGTTATCACACGCTCTGGCCCACCGACGAAGCCGTCGCTCCGAGTCGCGTGATTGTGACGCCGGGACGATGTGTATTGCCGGGCGATGGCGACTGGGGTTGGGCTGCTCAGCTCTATGCGGCTCGCTCGGCCGAGAGTTGGGGTATGGGCGATTTGGCAGATTTGCGGCACCTCGCCCATTGGGCGGCGGGGCAAGAGGCGAAACTGCTGCTGTTGAACCCGTTGAGCGCGGCCACGCCCGGCCCCAGCCAGCAGGCCAGTCCTTACTATCCTTCGAGCCGGCGGTTTTTGAACCCGCTCTATCTGCGAGTCGAAGAAGTGCCCGGGGTCTCGCTGGCTTCGCGCGAGCTGGAAGCTCTAGCCGCGGCGGGCCATCGCTTGAACTCCGAGCGGCTGATCGACCGTAACGCCGTGTTCAAGCTCAAGCACCAGGCTCTGCAAGCGATCTGGGAGCGCTGGTCGCCCAGCGCGGCCTTCGAGCACTTTTGTGTTCAACAAGGCGACGCGCTGCGGCAGTTTGCCAGTTTTTGTGTTTTGGCCGAGCAGTTTGGCCCCGACTGGCGGCAGTGGCCCGCCGAATATCAGCGGGCCGAAGGACCTGTCGTGGCGCGGTTCGCCGAAGAGCATCGTGCCCGCGTCCGTTATCACCAGTGGCTGCAATGGTTGCTCGATGAGCAACTCGGCCGCGCCGCCCGTGAGATCGCGTTGGTGCAAGATTTGTCGATCGGCATCGACCCGGGCGGGGCCGACGCCTGGGGCTGGCGCGATCTGTTGGCCGAGGGTTGCTCGGTCGGCGCTCCGCCCGACCTATATAACACGCAGGGCCAAGATTGGGGGTTGCCTCCGTTCATTCCGCACAAGCTGCGACAGGCCGGCTATGAGCCGTTTGTCCAAACGCTCCGGGCGGCGCTGCGCCATGCCGGCGGCCTGCGTATCGACCACGTGCTGGGGCTGTTCCGGCTCTATTGGATTCCCAGCGGTTTCGGCGCCGCGCGAGGCACGTTTGTGCGTTACCGGGCAGACGAAATGCTGGCGATTGTGGACCTGGAGAGCGTCCGGGCAGGCGCCTTTGTGGTCGGCGAAGATTTGGGCACCGTCGAAGATGGCGCGCGCGAGCAGCTCGCCGCCCACCAAATACTTTCGTACCGCGTACTCTGGTTCGAGGATGAACCGCCCAGCACTTATCCAAAGCTATCGATGGCGGCGGCCACCACGCACGATCTGCCCACGGTGGCTGGTCTGTGGAGCGGGCACGATCTGGCTGCCCAGCACAGCTTGGGTTTGTCGCCGAACGACGCCGCGCTGAAAGAAGTGCGCAACAAGCTGGCCAGTCTGGCCGATCTGGACGAAACCGCCCGCATGGACACGGTGGTGGAAGCGAGCTATCGGCTGCTTTCGACGTCGCGATCGATGCTGGCCACGGCCTCGCTCGACGACGCCCTGGCGGTGACCGAACGCCCCAATATGCCCAACACCATCGACCAGTGGCCCAACTGGTCGTTGGCGTTGCCCGGCGGCATCGAGGCCATCGAAAAATCGCCTTTGGCCGGCAAAATTGCCGCGGCGATGCGCACTCGCCGCAAGCGGGCCGTCGCGCGCAGCCCGGCGCGCGGCAGACGATAAAACGGTGTCGGCCTCGGACTACTGGGGGCACGGCCTCACGGCAAGTTCGAAATTAGGCCAAGAGGCGTCACGGCTGTGATGGTGGGAAACCGAGCAAAGTCAGGCGCATTGAGAGTAAGAATCTGAGTAAGGCCGTACGCCATCATGAAAGCCGCAATGCGCGCATCATGGGATTGAACTCCAAGGACACTATGGGCAACAACTAGGTTCCGCCACAAGCCATACGTCGCGGGCACATCGGGAAGCAGGGGAAATAGCCTCTCAACGATCGTGAGCCGCCGGTTCGTCTCCGCAACGCTAAGCCCTAATCCCCCGCGAGCGGTCATCGGCCGAGTGCACACACTCCAGAACTCCCCAGCGTTCTGCGGTGAAATGATGCACCGGTCACCGCGCTGCCGAATCATTCGAACGGCGCGACGAATATCTGCGTGCTGAGGATCAGCATGATCGAGTAGGCGAACCAGGATACCGGTATCCGCGAGAATCAACATCAATCATGGTCTGCATAAATGTCCGCTCGTGAAAAATCGAGCGGAAGGCGAGGCAACGCTGGACCAGACGCTAGTTCATCCAGCAGTCGGTCAAACTCGTCAATGGGAAGATCTCCGTGAAGCAGGTCCTCAGCAGCCCTGCCGCGTGCGTCTCTTTCAACAATCGATTCGACGTAAGCCTTCAGCGTCGTTCCGCTTAGGAGCGCTTTTTCCGCAAGTAACGCGGCTAATTCTGGCGGAAGCGTCAAAGTTACGGTCATGATACCGCAAGTGTAGTTGCCAGCGGGGCGAATGGCAAGGTTTTGCTCTCGCTTGAACTGATGAAGCAAGTCAGGTGTCGTCTCACCGGTAAGGCGACCAGCGGGGGCCGCTGGCGCGTGACGCGCCGCGCGACGTCGCGCGGCGGGCCGCTTCGTCGGTCGCGGCCCCGTCGGGCAATTCACTGGGCAACACGTTTACCGAGCGGGCGCGGGCCCGCGGCGGCGATTCGTGATCGCCCGCCGTCTCGGTGCGCGCGTCGTCGGTCGTCAGCTCGGGCTGCGTGCGCGTCCAGCGCTCGCCCATCTGCTCAGCGCCGGGCGGCTCGACGTCGATTTGTTTTTCAACTTGCAGCCGCCGGCCATCGGCGGTGGTGTAGCGCACGTAAAGGTTCAGCAGACGATGGGTGGGCGGCGAGTGGGGCCACCGCAGCTCGAAGTGCAAGCCGTCGCCCAGCGGCGTTCGCTTCAAATGCTCGGCCGCCTCGCGCGAGCTGAAGTCCCAGCGGGCCACGCGCGCAGCCTCGCCTTCCAGGGCCGGATCGAGCACCACAATCGAGACTGCGCCAGGCGCCTCAATCAGCTCTCCCGCTTCATTCAACGGCTCAACCACCACCATCACGCCTTCGTCTCCCGGCTTGGCGTCGACATTGTGGCCACCCGTCAGCTTGCGATTGAGCGTGATCTGGGTAACCAGCTCGTCCTGCGGTTCGACCGGAGCATGCGCGCTCATCCGCCGTTTGACGCGGCCAGCATCGGCCCGGCCGATGGCGGGACCCCCGGCGACGCTGCCGGGTTCAGCCAATTCGATGTCGCCTTCTTCCGTGGTGATGCCCTCGGGAATGCTGGGATCGGGCGGGGCGATGATGGGCGGCTCGAACGACCCAGCCTCGACCTCCTCGACGACCGGCGGCGACAACTCGTCTCCGTTTCGGCTGGCCGGCCGGCGCCGATTCGGCGTGCGCAGCTCTCCCAGCTCGCGCAACAACGCCTCGTTTTCGCGCTGGCAGCTATCGAGCTGCTGCTCGTATTCGTCGATCAGTCCCGAAAGCTGCCAGATTTTGTCTTCCAGGAAGCGATGTTCCTGCTCGATCAATTCTTGCCGCGGGTTCGCGCGGCAACCGACCGCCAGCAGCAGCATCGCAGCGCAGCAAAGAAACGGTTTCATGGCGGCCTCGTGCATCTTGCACCACAGCGCTTACGTTCGACGTCGGCAGGATGGGCATCGCCCCCCGGCCCGGGGTGGGCAGCGCCCACCTACGGCGTCGTTACCTTCCCTAGTAATGATTTGCGGCGCGGCCCGTCGCGGGATGTGTGGCCGCGGTGAAATGAACTGAAATGACTTGTCGCTTGGCCGAAACTTCGCCTAGGCCGCCTTCGGTGGATCCATGTGCTCGATCACGCGGTCGATCAGCTTGTAGTCGAGCGCCTCGTCGGCCGACATGAAACGGTCGCGGTCGGTGTCTTGCTCGATCTTTTCCAGCGGATGACCGGTGTGCTTGAGCAAAATGGTATTCAGCTTTTGCTTGACCTTTTTGAATTCCTTGGCGTGGATCATGATCTCTTCGGCGGTACCCTCCATGCCGGCCAACGGCTGGTGGATCATGATCCGCGAGTTCGGCAGCGCGTGGCGCTTGCCCATCGTGCCGGCGGTCAAGAGCACCGCCCCCATCGAGGCCGCCTGCCCGATGCAATAGGTGGCCACGTCGCAGGCCACAAACTGCATCGTATCGTAAATGGCCAGGCCGGCGCTGACGCTGCCGCCGGGCGAATTGATATACAAATGGATGTCGGTCCGCGGATCTTCCGATTGCAAGAAGAGCAACTGCGCGACGACCGAGTTGGCCACTTCGTCGTTGATGCTCGAACCGAGAAAGATAATGCGGTCTTTCAACAGCCGGCTATAGATATCCATAGCCCGCTCTTCGCGGCCGCTCTTCTCGATGACAAAGGGTATCAGGGGCATCTTGGTTTACTCTTCTTCCTCGTCGGCGCTGGCGGTCGGCGGCCGCGTGAGAATGTCATCGACCAGGTGATAATCCTTGGCCTGCTGGGCGTGCATGTAAAAATCGCGGTCGGTGTCTTTGCGAATGCGCTCGATCGGCTGACCGGTGTGCTGGGCCAGCACCTGATTCAACACCTCGCGAGTCTTGAGGATTTCGTCGGCCTGGATTTCGATGTCCGAAACCTGACCGCCCACCTGGCCATAAGGCTGGTGAATCATCATTTTGGCGTGCGGCAAGGCGAATCGCTTGCCCGCCGTGCCGCCGGCCAACAGCACCGCCGCCCCGCTAGCCGCCAGACCCACGCAATACGTCGCCACCGGACACGACAAAATCTGCATGGTGTCGTAAATGGCCAGGGTGGCCGTGACGCTGCCGCCGGGCGAGTTGATATAAAAATGCACGTCTTTGCGGCGGTTTTCGCTCTGCAGATACAAGAGCTTCATCACCAGTTCGTTGGCGTTGCCGTCGTGAATCTCGCCCTGCAAGAGGATGATCCGATTCTCGAGCAACAAATCGCCCAGCGTCATCTGCCGCTGCCGCTGATAGTCGCGGTAGTTGGCCCGCGGCGCCAGCGGCCCGCGAAACCCAAAGGGCGAATCCATCCGTTCGTCATTCATGTTTCGTAAACCTGCCCGTTAGGGTTGTCCGGCGCGGTGCGGCGCTTCGCCGGGTTCGCCGGCGTCGACCGCCTCGGGAATTTCAACGACTTCACCGCCCGCCGCCTCATCGACGGCCTCGGCCGTGGTCGTTTCGACCTCGTAGGGCACATCCTTGAACGTCGCGTGTTCCATGATCCGCTCGATCACCTTCCGCTCGATGATCTGGTTGCGGAGCGTGTCCATCAGGCCGCGCTTTTCGATCTGCGCCCGCATACGGCGCGTGCTTTCGCCGCTCTGCTCGGCGAGCAACGCGATTTCGTGATCGTAATCGCCCGGCGTGGCGTCGATTTCTTCTTCTTCGGCGATACGTTCGAGCACAAAGTGTTCTTTGAGGGCCCGCGCGGTGGAGGCGCGGCTGTTCTGGCGCAGCTCGTTCTCGCGGGCGCGAATGTCGGCGTCGCTAAAGCCGCTGCGGCGCAGCTCAAGCACCGCTCGCTCCAGTTCACGCAACGACTGCCGCTTGAGCATGGCCGGCGGCAAGTCCCAGTTGGCCGCCACTGTCAGCGCCTTGAGAATCTGCTCGCGCGCCTGCCGATGCTGCTCGTACGACAGCCGGCGCTCGAGCATGTCTTGGATGGCGTCGCGCAAGTCGGCTTCCGAGTCGAAATCGCCCATATCTTCCAGAAACGTCGGCGTGAGCTCGGGCAATTCGAGCTTTTT
>DASVHB010000461.1:0-20788 GCA_036379195.1 Pirellulales bacterium | reverse complement strand
GTGCGCTGATAAAGCCAGGCCCAAAGCCCTCCGCCCACCGCGACACAAAAAGAAAACAGCCAGGTGTAAAAACCGTAGCCGCCCAAAAAAGTGGCCACCACCAACACGTGATGGGCCATAAAACCCAGGCTCGAGATGACCAACGCGGACGACGCGGGCAGGTGAAACCGCATCTGCCCGAACACAAACCAGCGCCAATAATACTCTTCGGCCAACGAGTGGATCAGCGACAGAAACACCGCGAGCAGCAGAAACTTCAGCGGCGTATCGACGCCAAAATCGACCAGCTTTTGGGCCACGACCTCGGGCGCGCCGGCCAGCACCGGGCTGGTGGCAAAGTAGCCGTAGTAAAGGGCCAACGTGGCGGCCAGCACCGCGGCGCCCAAGGCCAGCCCTTCGGCAACATCGCGCAGTCTTGGCCGGGCCAGGCGGACGGGGCGTCGATAAAAGCCGACGATCCACAACACCGGAAACGCGAACTGCACGACTTTGCTGGCGGCGTAGGCCGCCCCGGCCGATGGATGCCCGGTCAATGCCACCATATAGCCCAAGGTGGCAAGGGTGGGAAACACGAGCGCCGCCAGCAGCGCCAGGGCGTCCAGCATGCCATGCGGCGGACATCGGCCCAGAGGCGATGACGAAGAGCCGGAATTCATGGAATGCAAAACGAGGCTTATCGTACGGATTCACCATCCAGATGGTAGATGGCCAGGGCCTTGCCGTCGGCATCGAGCAATTCGCGGATCGAAAAAGTTCCCTCGACCGTTACCGGCGAAATGCTGAAATCGGTCGACTTGCCCGGCCGCATATCGACGACGATGCAATCGTACAAGGCCGCGCCTGGCCCGAAGCAGCACGAAAGGTTGTCCCGGACCATCACAAACTGCGTCAGGCCGGTCTGCTGAAAGCTCGGCAGAATATAGCCGCGAATGCGGATGGAATGTCCGTCGAGCACGTTGATTTTGTCGGTGAGCATCGAGCGCGCAAACGGCTCGCCCTTGAGCATCTCAAACTTGATGTCGTCAAACGAAACATCAGCGATTTTCACCGGCGGACCCGATCGCGACGCGGCGGCCGCCGCTGGCGTCGCGCTCGCTATCGGCGACGGTGCAGGCGCCGCTTGCTCCCGCGGCGATGTCGGTCTATCGGCCGCGCCGGGCGTCTCATCCGGCGCGTTTTCAGCAGGCGCTTGCTCAACAGGCGCTTGCTCAACAGGCGCGTTTTCAATATCCAGCTTAACATCGTCCTGGTTCGCAGCGGCGGGCGCACTTGCCAGGGCCGGCGAGCGCGGTTCGCCGCAACCAGCCAATCCCCCGGCGCAGAGAAGGGCCATTGCGAGCCAGCCTGCCAGGCGCATCACGTTCATTTCAGGTAATCCGCCTCGAGTTCGTAAAGCACATTGCCAAGCCCGTGCAGGCCCTGCGCCGGCTGCACGTGAAAGGTGCCTGCCAGCTTGCGCGGCTGCATGTTGAACTCGGCCTCCAAGTCGCCTTTGAGCTTGACCAGAATCATATCGGTGATTTTCGGATTTCCGCCGAAACAGCACTGCCCGCGGTCGCGCACCAGAATGAACTTTTGCAACCCGGTGGTCTGCCCGCCGGTGGGCTGATAGACGTAACCCTTGATGAACACCTTTTGTCCGTCGAGCTGGCGAGCTTCCTCGGGAACCAGATCGCCCTCGTCGGCCCGCGGCTGCAAATCGTCGTAGGAGATTCGCAAATGTCCTTCGGGCACCTCGGTTTGATAGATGTAGGCCAACCGCACCCAGCCGCCCACTAAGCAAACCGACGACAGCAGCGCGCCGGCCAACGCGAACCCCTCGCCGGTGTACTCGTTGGGGAACGCGCGGATTTTTCGCAGCGCCAACACGCCCAGCGCGATGCCCAGCATGGGAATCACCGCCAACAGCCAATCGAGAAAGGCCAGTGCGGAGAGCAGTCCTGCCACAAAACTCACCACCGCCAAGGTATTGACCGCACGATATCGCTGGTACTCTGCCGCGAGTTCGGCGTCCGGCGGTTGTTGAATGCCCACGTCAACACTCATGATCGCGTCTCTCGAATCTCAGCCATTTCCCCGCAGGATCGTCATCAACAACGCAACGATGCAAACGCCCGCGCCCGCCGTGCCGGCCAGCGCCTGCCAAGCAGCCGATGGATCGGCGTCGGCAGCGGCTCGGCGAGCTGAGCCGCCCACGGGCAGCAACGGTGGTTCTGACTGCTGGTGTGTGGCCGCTGCCTCGGTTTGCATTGCTTCGGTACGGGCGACATTCGGCCTGGCGGTTGACCAGCGGGTTTGCACCGCCTGGATATCGCTGTGCGAAGCCGTACTATCGCTGGTGGCTTCATTCAACGCGGCCGTCGGCACCGCGCCCGAAACGCCGTCCGCCCGCGCCAACGTCTCTCCGACTTGCGACGGTAAGGCCGAGGAGTCGTCGAGCTTGCCGTTGGCCGATCCGCCGCTCGCGCCACCGCCCGAAGCACCCGTGGCCGGCGCTTTATCGTCGGCAGATGCGTCGCCAGATGGACTAACATTTTTGGCATCACCCGGTTTCGCCTCGTCGCTTTTCGCCACGGCGGGCTTCGACGTAGCTAAAGGAAAGAAGCTGTTCGCCCGTTTCACGCTCTCGGGATCGATCTTGGCCAATTCATCGAGATACTTCTTGGCTTCGGGCTTCGGGCAGGCCCGCAAGTAGTTGATCACCGGAATACGCACCCACGACGACTCCTCATCGGCGTTTTTGAACAGATCGACCAGCTTGGCCATCGGCGACCAATCTTGCCAGCGGGCGAGGTCGGGAATTACCAGATCGGCTAACTGTGGCCGATCGAGCATATATCGCAGGGCTTCCAGCAGCCGCGGTTTGGGCACCACGGTCGTTTCTTGACCCAGAAAGCGCAAGGCCATGATCGCCGCATAAGTGTCCGTATACTCGGCGTCTTGATTCTTCAAAAACAAATCTTCGATCAGCGGCATGCCCTCGGGACCTTTGAGAATGAGGTAACAGGCGACCATCGCGTCGAGCGCGGTCCGTACTTGCCGATCGGTCGAGCGGATCATCGCTTCCAAATCGGGCACGTCGTCGGGCCGGCCGCAAATGCCGAGCATCGTCAGGTACAAGCGGCGGCGGCTGGAGGGCACCTCGCGGTTCTTGATCCAGGCCACAAGCTGATCGTGGTGCATGCGGTCGCCAAGTTGCTTGACTTCGGCGTATGGTGCGCGCGCGAACACCTCGTAGGCGTCGGTGGCCAAAATCGACTCTTCGTCTTCCAGATAGTTCTGAAAAAAGTCGAGCCGCTCGGGACCTTTTTCCGGCAGCTTCATCAGCTTGGTGACATATTCGACCGTGCGGTCCGACACCGCGTTGGGCGTCGACCATTGCAGGTTTTTCGGATCGACGCCGAACACCAGAAACTTCGTGCCGGCCGGATGGTTGCCAAAGTAAAGCAGCTTGATCGTGCGGCGCTTGCCCAGATGCTCGCCACCCTTGAGAGCCTTGACGACCTCAAACGTCGACTCTGAGACATCGGCGTCGGGCTTGGCCGGGCCTTTCACGAATTTGGCGATAACCACGGCATCGGACGCCGCCAGATCGTCGCTGAAGGTCTTGGTCTGCGCGTTGCAGAACGGGCAGGCAAGTGCCGCGGGCGACCACGCCAAACTGCCGAGCAAGAGCGCGGCCAGCCCGGTGAATTGAGCGGCGAAACGGGTTGCGGGGTGAATCGACATCCTTCGACTCCTGAGCTGATTCGTGAGGGCCGGGTTTTGGGGCCGGGGCCAACACCGTATTCTATATCGTAGGACGCAGGAATTCCTAGAGCGCGGCCTTCCGCGCCGTGTTCCGGTGGCTAAGGCGATGCGGTGAGCGCTTTGGCCACGTCGGTGCGGTATCCATCCAGGGCCGGCAAATAGCCCACCAGCGTCGCCAAAACAATCAGGGCCGGCAGCAAGACCAGCTCTTGCCAGGTAAAGCTCACGGCGCCCATGGCAAATCCCGTATAAGCCAGTACCCAGGGACTGGCCGCGGCAATCAGCGCATGCCCCAGCAGCCAGCCGCCCAGCCCTCCCCCGAGCGATAAAAGCGTCGATTCGAGCAGAATGACATTGAGCACCGTAGCACGGCGGGCGCCCAAGGCACGCATCACCGCGATATCGCGCCGCCGGTCGCTCATCGAGTTGTAGATACTCACCATGATGCCAATGCCCGCCACGATCACGGTCAGCACCGCCAACGCCAACAACAACAGCCGCAGATTGCCGACGATCGACTCGAGAAGCTGGTTGATTTCGACGCCGGGCAGCACCGCCTGGGCCTCATTGCCCTTGTTGATCGCCCGTCGCAGTTCCATGGCTACGATCGGACCAGTCGTGCGCACCAGAATAGCAGTCACCTCGCGTTGAGATTCGGGCAGCGGCGTGTGCGAATGGTGGTGCTCGGCCTCATTGGCACCATGGTCGTGGTCATGATCGCCATGCTCATCGTGGCGATGGGCGTCGGTAGTCCCGGCCCTCATGGCCGGCTCGTCGTGTTCATGCTCGTGGTCGGTGTCGTGATCTGCCTCGGGACCGCCCGGCACAAGGCCGGGAGCTACCTCTTCTTTGGCGTGACCACGCAATAAATAAAATCCCTCCATGTTGATAAAGATCGCCCGGTCGTTGGGGGTGCCGGTCGGCTGGAGGATGCCGACGACGGTGAAGGCGTCGTGCTTGTGGCCGTCTTCGCTTTCGATGCCATGTGTCGGCTGAAAGGTGTCGCCCACCTTCAGCCCGGTACTGTGGGCGACGATCGAGCCGATCACTCCTTCAAAGAAATGCTCATGCTCAAAATTCCGTCCCTGGGCGAACTCATATTTTTGATACGGCTCCCAGACCTCGAACATGGCGGGCGTGGTGCCTACCACCCGGAACTGCTCGTAACTGTCTCCCAAGCAGAGCGGCACGGCCACGTCGACGCTCGACGAAAACCGGCCGCGATGATGCTCGTCGTTGAGAAACTCTTTGTAGTACTCGTAGGGCAAATTCTCGACCGGCTGGCTCAGATGATAAACCGTGTTCAGCACAAGCTGCAGCCGCCCGCCCTTGGTGGCGCCGATAATCATGTCGTAGCCTTGGGCGCTGTGGCGAAAGAATCGGTCGACCACCGAATAGGCCACCAGCACGGTAACCACCAGCGTTACGCCGATGGCCATCGAGACGGCCGTCAGGCACGAGGCCAGCGCCCGCTGCTGGATAAATCGCCACGCTATCTTCCAAAGGCTCATGCCGCTTTCCAAAAACTCAGGCCGCCGCCATCGCTTGATTGAACTCGTCGAGCCGCTCGACCCGCTCGAACTGTTGAGCGACCTCGGGCGTGTGGGTCACCAGCACCAGGGCTACCTGCTCTTCGCCGCACGTCTGCCGGATGAGGTCAATAATCTGCTGCTGATTCCGAGCGTCGACATTGGCCGTCGGTTCGTCGGCCAACAGCAGCTTGGGCCGATTGGCCAGGGCACGGGCGACGGCCACACGTTGCTGCTCACCCACCGAAAGCATCGCGGGCTTGTGCGTGAGCCGGTGGCCGAGCCCTACGCGATCGAGCAGTGCCTTGGCCCGCGCTACATCGGCCCGGTCGCGGGCGAACGACATGCCCAGCACCACGTTCTCCAAGGCCGAAAAGCCCGGCAACAGATTGAACGTTTGGAACACGTAGCCCATGTTTTCAGCCCGGAACCGGTCGCGGCCCGCTTCGGGCAGCCGGGTGATATCCAATCCGTTCACTTCGACGCTGCCCGAGTCAGGTCGGCTGATGCCAGCGATGATGTGCAGCAACGTGGTTTTGCCGCAGCCGCTGCGGCCCACCAATACCATTTGCTCGGCGGCGGCCACTTCGAACCGCGCAATATCGAGAATGGGCAGGCGGCTGCCATCCGGCTCGCTGAACGATTTCTGAACGTTCGTCAGGCGCAGCATCTTTGACGCGGAAACAGGATTCCTTACGTGGGCTTCTCACTCACAACTTAACGTGCGGTGGACCCAGTGGCCAGCCGGCACCCAAGGCGTTTCTACGGGGCACGCGGGGGATGGGTTCGAGACAAGTAGCCTGCGCGGGCTGTCTGGCGAGACCTACATCCGATTCTATCACCGGAGCCCGGCGGTGCAAAGAAAGCCGGCCACAAGGGCCGGGACTACCGCGCTGGGTCATTCCTGAAGTTGAAAGAACCCGTAGAGCACCTGGGCCTCGTTCTCACGGATGATGTAGAACTTCAGCGGCTCGAAGCTGGCCAGATCGGCCCGGTTGAGAATGTAGTTGACGTTGTCGACGCTGACGGTCTCCCAGATATGCATTCCGACCAGAATATCGCCGCGACGGACGCCTTGCCGCGCGGCGGGGCTGTCGGGCCGCACGTCGCTCACTTGCAGGCCGCCGTGATACCGGGTGCGGTGCTGCGGCTTGAATTGCTTGTTGGAAACCGACTTCAGCTCCAGCCCGAGCACCTCCCAGGCGGGGTCGCCCACCTCCTCGCGCCCCTCGGGGGCCGAGGCCAACACCAGGCTCACCGACAACGGCTGGCCATTGCGGCGGACTTCGACGGCGATCTTTTCGCCCGGATGGCGGCCCAGCATGGCCCGCTCCAAATCGAGCACGCGCCACACATGCTGTTTGCCGACGGCTTTGATGACATCGCCCGATTGCAAGCCGCTTTCGGCCGCGGGGCTTTCGGCATCGACGGCATCGACCACGACGCCCTCTTCGCCATCCGACACAGGCCGGGCGACCAGCCCATGCCAGGTGTGATCGAGCCGCCGGGTGCTCAGCAACTCCGCCGCGGTCGTCACCACCTTGTCGGCCGGAATGGCAAAGCCGATGCCTTGCGCTCCGGCACGCACCGCTACGTTCAGGCCAATCATCTTGCCCTCGATGTTCAACAGCGGCCCGCCCGAATTACCGGGATTGATGCTGGCATCGGTCTGAATCAGGTCGTCGTAGTGCTGGGCGTCGCTGACTTGCACCGTGCGATGCAAGGCGCTGATGATGCCGCGCGTCACGGTGTGTTCATAGCCGTAGGCATTGCCCACGGCGATCACGGTTTCGCCGGGCATCAGGTCGTTCGACGTGCCGATTTCGATCACCGGCAGCTTTTCGTCGGCATCGATCTTAATAATCGCCAGGTCGGTCTTCAGGTCGCGCGAGATCAGCCGGGCAACATAGTTGCCCCGGTCAGCGGTGGTTACGCTGATCTTCTTCACTCCCTCGACCACATGGTGGTTGGTGATAATGTAGCCGCGTTCGTCGACGATGACGCCCGTGCCCATGCCGTTCACACGGCGTGCGGCGTCGGCGCCGCGCGCTTCAGGCGGCAGCGTTTTTTCGCCATGAATGTTGACGATGGCGTCGCGGGCGTGCTCGACCGCCACCACCAAGGGACTGCGGCGCGAGTCGAGCTCGTCACCGCGTGATGAGGCGGTTGCCAGGCATACGGCGATCACAAAGGCGCCCGCCGCGGCTTGGCCAAGCGAGAGCGACCATCGGCTGGATCGGTAACTCATGAAGTTCGTCGGCGCGGGTGAAACGGATCCTAGCTGACCGTATCCGCCGCCCGGCGCAGAACCGTCCCAGGCGGCAGAAGCACGGCAACTTGCGATGTCATCGGCCCAGCTAAGGGGGGTGCTTAAAAACCGGTCGAACCGCCGGTATAGGATGCCCAGCTTGTCGCAAAAACTCGCGGGACGCCGACTGGGTAAGGTGGGTGGCTAGTCCGCGTCGTTGCTCGGTCGCGGCTTGAAGCTGACGCTGCAATGCGGGCAGGGACGACTTTGCTTCGAGCCAGTTGCCTTGGCCGTCTCGGTCGCGGTCACTTTCTTGCCCGAGACAGTCGAGCGAACCGTCCGCTTGCGTGCCACCTGTTTCTTGGCGGCTTTCCAACCCGCGGCTTGGGCCTCGCGACTGTCGGGCAAACGCCGCAGTCCCGTGGAAGAATCTGCCCCGGGACCGCCATCGTCAGGTTCTTGCTCAAGCGGTCCATCGTCCGTTTTTTCGGGTTCGTCGCTGGAAGGCGGCGGCAGCAACGGAATCATCGGCTCGGCATCATGCGAGGGCGCCGGCACGGGCAGCAAGCTTTGTCCCTCAATTGCATCGGGTTGTTCCGATCGCGGCCCGAATACCGGCCGGGTTGGCAACGGATGAAAATAGCTGGGACCCGCTGGCTCAGGATCGGGCGACATTTCAGCAGCGAGCGGCGGCGGGCCTTCGGCGGCCCTCCGGTGCCCGATGCCGTGGACTCCGTCGTGGCTTGGGCAGTCTACGCATTCAGCCGAATCGGTCATCGCGACCGGCTCGTCGCCGCCGCCGCAGGCTGGGCCATTGCAACGATAGCGATGCGCGTGCAGCGACCAGTTCCAATGCAGCGAGAAGCCGCGCCGGATATAGCACCCAGGCGACGCTAAGAGCAGGCAGCCCGCCATTGCAGCCGCACAACCAAACCGCATTGCCCGACCGCTCATTGCGCAGTCTCCCAGACCGATGTCTCCCTTGAAACTTGTCGGCAAGCGGCAACCGGCAAATTGAGCACAATCGTTCAACTCAACCCGGTCGGTATTTTTAGTGGCTGGGGGCTGGTGGCTGGGGCAGATTCGCCCCCGAGATGCCTAGCTCGGATTCTTCATCAGCCCTCCGGATGTCCGAACCGCGGACGTCTTACACAAACCCGAAGCGCAAGCGAGGCAAGTCGGTTGCTCCTCCTCGCTTGCGCTTCGGGTTAGTGTGGGCTGATGAATAATCCAGGCTAAACGAAACCGGCACGGCGACTTGCGTGGGGCACGGCAACTAGAGATACTAATGTCGAGCGTTTGCCAGCTCTAAACGCCGGCCCCGCCCATTTTAACGCACCCCCACAGCAGCTTACCTTCCCGAGGAGGTTTTAATGACCACGCCCGGCTTCGGAAACACCTCACGTCGCGAATTTGTCAAGAACGCCGGACGGCTTGCCGCAGCGGGCGCCTTGATGGGTGTCAGAGTGCCCTACGTCCATGCGGGCGAAGACAACACCATCCAAGTCGCTTTGGTTGGCTGCGGTGGCCGCGGTACGGGCGCCGCTCAGAACGCCCTGTCGGTCAACAACGGCCCGATCAAGCTGGTGGCCATGGCCGACGTCTTCCCCAAGCGGCTCGAAGACAGCCTGGGCAACCTGAAAAAAGACGAAAAGATCGCCGGCAAGATCGACGTTCCGCCCGATCGGCAGTTCGTTGGTTTCCACGCCTACCAGCGGGCGATGGACTGCCTGAAGCCCGGCGACGTGGCACTGTTCGCCACCCCGCCGGCTTTCCGCTGGGTGCATTTCGGCTATGCCATTCAAAAAGGGCTGAACGTCTTCATGGAAAAGCCCACTACCGTCGATGGCCCCAGCACTCGCAAAATGCTGAAGCTGGCCGAAGAGTCGGTGGCCAAGAATCTGAAGGTGGGCGTGGGGCTGATGTGCCGCCACTGCCAGGCCCGCGAAGAGCTGCACCAGCGCATTCAGGCGGGCGAAATGGGCGACATTATTCTGATGCGGGCCTATCGCATGCACGGGCCGCTCGGCTCGGCGTTTGTCGGGCCGCAGGGCGACGACCTCTCCGAGTTGCTCTATCAGATTAAGAACTTCCATGCCTTTCTGTGGGCCAGCGGCGGCTGCTACAGCGACTTCTACATTCACAACATCGACGAATGCTGCTGGATGAAAGACAGTTGGCCGGTCAAGGCCAGCGGCAACGGCGGACGCCACTACCGTGGCAATAACGTCGATCAAAACTTCGACCACTACACCACCGAATTCACCTTTGCCGACGGCAGCAAGCTGCTGCTCGAAGGCCGCAACATCGCGGGCTGCCAAGATGAATTTGCCAGCTACGCGCACGGCAGCAAGGGGCTGGCGGTGATTTCGGCATCGGGCCACACGCCCGCCAAGTGCCGCATTTACAAAGGGCAAAACATGGACGACGCCCAGATTGCCTGGCGCTTTTCGCCCAACGAGCCGAATCCGTACGACCTGGAATGGGAACACCTGATCGACGCCATCCGCAGCGACCGCCCCTACAACGAGGCAAAGCGCGGCGCCGAGGCCAGCCTGGTGACGGCGATGGGCCGCATGGCCTGCCACACCGGGCAGGAAATCACGCTGGAGCAGATGCTGGCCTGCGAGCACGAGTTCGCACCCACGGTCGATCAACTGACGATGGACTCGGCGGCGCCGGTCGTACATCGGGCCGACGGCAAATATCCGATTCCGATGCCCGGCCTGCTCAAAAAGCGCGAGTACGACGCGTAAGAAAAGCGCCGAGCCGCAGGGCAAACGGGCGGCGCCGTAGCAACGGACCTCCGTTTTGTTCCGAGAATTGTCCTTCCGCAGCTTCCGGCCCACGCTGTGCCATGGGGACCCGAAACGCCCCTTCGCAACCGCCTTCGGCGATGCGCACCGCGGTGCGCATCGTACACCCTTTGGTGGGGCATTCACGGTGATCGCCGATCGCCCCTTGAAGCGCCCCCGCGCTATTATCGGATGAGGCACGATCGCGACCTACCACTTTGACGGGACAGACTAAACAAAACCGGCGATCGCGGGGCGATGCCCGGAGGATTGACGATTGCCCGCGTTGGAACCGCCATTGACCCATCATCCGCGCGCCTCTACGATTCGCCCCGCCGGCAGCGTTGCTTTTCGCCCAAAATTCCCCATTTATCCAACCTGGCGGCTTGCTAATCTCGTTTTGCGTCTGAGATTCGCGTATGAACCGACGCCGCGCACTGATGTTGGCCGGAACTGCCGGGGTGGCGGCTTGCCTGGCGGCACTGCTTTATGGCGCCGCTCGCCATGTGCCACACTATTATGCCGAGGCGGTTCAGGCACCGCCCGAAGCGAGCCGTGAACTCGGCGATCGGATGCTCGAAAACGCCGCCGCGCTGGCCAGTGGGTTGTGCAACGAGGGACGTTGGCAGGCGCTGTTTACTTCGGACGAGATCAACGGCTTTCTCAGCACCGACCTGGAAAAACACCTGCCCGATCTGCTGCCCGATGACGTGATCGATCCGCGGGTGCGAGTCACGCCCGGCCGCATCACGCTGGCGGGGCGCTACCTGGGCGCCACGATCGATACCGTCGTTTCGATCGAAGCCGAGGCTTATGTGAAAGAACCCAACGTGCTCTCAATTCGCTTGCGCCGCGCGCGTGCCGGCGCGCTTCCCCTGCCGATGGCGAAAGTTCTCGACGGGTTTACCAAAGCCGCGGCGGAGGCGCACGTGCAATTGAGCTGGCTTCAGGCCAAGGGCGACCCGGTGGCGGTCGTGCGGTTGCACCCGGCTCGCGACGATCGCGACACGCTCTATCAATTGGAAACGCTGGAACTCGGCGACGGCGAAATCTTTGTCGCCGGGCGCACGGTGCGAGATCAGCCGAGCGATTCTCCCGAATCACCGGCGCTCGAGCCACTCGCGTCGGGCAAGAACCAAAAGCGCCAGCGTTGAGCGTCGCCAGGTTCTTGCCGCAAGGCGGCGCGTCCGGTCAGATGCGCTCCGGATAAATGCACGACCACTTGATTTGGTCGCCATTCGATCGTTCGATATTCGCCCTGGTCCCATCGCGTCACACTGCCGCGACCTCCGGAAAGCGGCCCTTCGATCTCTAGATAAGCCAGCCGATGATCGGCCAATGCCTCGGCGGCGATCGCCGATTCCGCTCGATCGGGTCGTTCGCTCAACGCCCAGGTGCGCAGCGCGCCGCCGGCTTCGAGCATGAAGTCCCAGTGGCTCGGACGCGGATCACCGGACGGGCATTCGTGTCGCAGTACGACGAAGCGAGGCACGGGCTCCTCCTCACGCCGTTTTGTGTTCTCGCAGCCCCAATTCCTCAATCATCGTCTCGCGCATCTTAAACTTTTGCAGCTTGCCGGTCACGGTCTGCGGAAACTCGCTGACAAAACGAATATATCGCGGCACCTTGTAATGCGCTAGCCGCGAGCGGCAGTAGCCGCGCAGCTCTTCCTCGCCGATTGCCGCCCCCGCCTTTAGTTTGACCCAGGCGCACAGTTCCTCGACAAACTTCACATCGGGCACGCCAAACACCGCTGCCTGCTCGATCGCCGGGTGCGTGAACAGAAACTCTTCGATTTCGCGTGGATAGACGTTTTCGCCGCCGCGAATCACCATGTCTTTGATCCGCCCGGTAATGCGGTAGCAGCCGTTCGGCTGACGCACCGCCACGTCGCCGGTGCGCAGCCAGCCGTCGGGTGTGATGGCGGCGGCCGTCGCTTCCGGGTTTTTGTAATAGCCGAGCATGACGCCATGGCCGCGCATCCACAGTTCGCCCGGCTCATTGTCGCCGAGCACGCGGCCCTCGACCGGATCGACCAATTGCACTTCCAGGCCCGGCAGGGGGCGGCCCACGGTCTCGACGCGCACCTCGAGCGGGTCGTCGGCGCGCGTCTGGGTAATCACCGGCGAAGCTTCGGTCTGCCCGTAGGCGATCGTCACCTGGCGAACTCCCATCCGATCGACCACCTCTTTCATCACTTCGATCGGGCAGGGGCTGCCCGACATGATGCCGGTCCGCAACGAGGTGAGATCGCGCCCCGCGAAGCTTTCGTGCTGCAATTGGGCGATGAACATGGTTGGCACGCCATAGATGGCGGTCGCTCGCTCGAGCTCGATGGCATCGAGCGTGGCCAGCGGATGGAACGACTCTGCCGGCACGACGATGGCGGCGCCATGTACGACCGCGCCAATCGTGCCCAACACGCAGCCGAAACAATGGTAAAACGGCACGGGAATACAAATGCGATCGTCTGGCCCAAACCGCTGGCACTCGCCCACATAATAGGCGTTGAGCAATAGGTTGCGGTGCGCCAGCATGGCGGCCTTGGGAAAGCCGGTGGTGCCCGAGGTGTACTGGATATTGATGGCGTCTGACGGCGAGAGCCGAGCCTGACCCTCGGCGAGATCTGCCACGGACGATGTTTGCCCGCGGCGGCACATCTCGCGGAACGAGATCGCGCCGGCGGGCGGCTCGCCCTTCAGCGATACCACCCATCGCAGCTTGGGAAACTGGGGCGACGCCAAAGTGCCCGGCTCGGCGGCTGCGAGTTCGGGGCAGACCTCGGCCAGCATGGCGAAATAGTCGGAGCTTTTGAACCGATCGACCAGGAACAGCGCCACCGCGTCGCTTTGCTGAAGCACATAGTGCAGCTCGAACGGCCGATAGGCAGGGTTGACGGTGACCAGGACCGCGCCGATGCGGGCTGTAGCGTACTGCAAAATCACCCACTCAGGCACATTGGTGGCCCACAGCGCCACGTGGTCTCCCCGCCCAATGCCCAACGCCAGCAGTCCCCGCGCCGTCTCATCGACGCGGTGATCGAAATCGCGGTAACTCAGCCTCAGGCCAAGCTGCGGAAAGACGAGCGCATCGCGGTCGCCGTGCTCGGCGGCGGTCCGTCGTAGCGTCTCTCCGATGGTGAGTCCGTCGACCCAAGGATGCATGACGGTGTTGTTCAATATTCGATTCGGTCGAACAGCCCGACGGCGACCGGCACGAAGACCATCAACGGCGCCCAGGCGGCCAGGGCCGGTTCGAGCAGCGAGATTTCGCCCAAATACTGGCAGCCCAGCACTACTATCATAAACGCCGAGCAGACGACGCCGCAAAGCCCAATGGCTACAAACACATTTCGGTTGGTGCCGCTAAGCACCAGCGGCAGTCCCAGAAACAGCAGCGTCAGGTCTAGCAGCGGCTGCACGACCCGGGCGTGAATGGCCACCCGCACGTCGGCTCCATATTCGCCGGCAAGCCCCAAGCTGGGGTTCGACAGTCCTGCGACCAATTGAGCTGTCGACGAAAACTGCCGCCAACTGCGCCCGCCCGTCAATTGGTCGAAGTTGACATTGCTCACCACAAAACACTCGTCGGGCTGCAACCACCCGGCGGCATCCTGTGGCGTAATGACGACCGCCCGCCCAGCGAGCTTTAGCGACGGCTTGCCGCTTAGCTGGCTGGGCCGCAGAACCTTTTTAAAGAGATAGCCGCCGGGATGGTCGCCGTCCGGCGGGCGATAATAGGCGTTTTCGGCGCCAAGCTGCTTGCCATACTGATCGAGCGTTTCGGGCAGCACAAAACTCGGCTGCTGGATGCGCTGTTCGTTGGCGAACGTATAGACGCCTTGCATCAAGATGCCGGTTTCGTTGTCGAACCGCGGTTTTAGCTCTTCGCCGGCTTCGCCGCGCAGGTTTTTGGGGTCGCGGTCGAGCTTCTTGGCCAATTGCGGAATGATGAGTTCACGGCCGAGGCAGGTGCCCAGGCTGATGGCGATGGCCGCGGCCACGATGGGCATGATCACGCGCGTCCGCGAGACGCCGGCAGCCGTCAGCGCCGTCAGCTCGTTGTGCCGCTGAATCCAGGTGACGGTGAACATGCCGGTGATCATGGTCAGCATGCTGCTCATCCGCTCGAACATGAAGATCGAGCGATAGCCGTAGAACTCGGCCATCAGGCCAAACAAGTTGCCGTCTTTCTCGCTGTAATGGAGAAACTCGTCGAGGTTGCTGAAGGCGTCGATTACCACATACAGACCATCGAGACTGATAAAGCAGATGCAAAACACCTGAACGAACTGCCGCAGCAAATAGCGATCGATGATCCGCATGGCGGTGGCAGGATACGTCAAAAAGGAGTTTCGGGTCAACGTGGAAAGTTGGTATGATAGTGTGGATGCCGTGTTGCGATTTTGGAGCAAACTCATGGTGGCGCATGATTGGACTCGGGTCGAGGCAGGCATTTTTTATGATTTCCACCACATGTGGATTGCCGAGATCCGGCGCGTCCTATCTGGCCGGCGACTGGCCCGAGGCGTTTGTCGAGCCGCTGGCCGTCGGCGCCGCGCTGCCCGACATGCCGTTGTTCCTGACACCGGAGGCTTACGTGCCGGTGCCGCTTGAGCGAACCTACCAAGCCGCTTGGGAGACGCAGCCTGCGTATTGGCGGCGGGTGTTGACGGCTCCAGGTTGACGACGTATCCATACAAAAGGTCAACGCCGCCGCAAGCGCTCGATGGTGCTCTTCAAAAAATGATAGGGAAAGCGTCGCTCAAAATTGAGCTTGTCGGCCAGGTCGAGTAACGGCTTGGCACGCTCCACCGAAATGTCGGCCATCGCGAGCAGCAGGATGCACTTGTGCGTCAGATCGAGCGGTAGTTGGTCGATGTCGTCATCGGTCCAGCGATCGCCGTTGGCCAAGATCTCGGCGGCCCGGCGATCGTCGCTTCGGCCGGCTCGAAATTGCTCGATGGCTTGCTTTCTCGCCTCGGCGGCCGCCGCACCATCGCCCTGTTCGGCCCAGGCCAGCGCCTGGCACAGCAGCGAATAACCATCGTGATCGGCCTGGAGCGGCTTGAGCCCGGCGGGGGGGGCGATTTCTTTGCGCAGTTCAAACAGAGCCTGATAGCGCGGCAACGCCGATTCGCCGGTGTCGGCCGGCGGCGCGGTGGCGGCCAGCAGCGACTGGAAATCGCCCTCGAAATAGAGCAGCATGTTTCGCAAATGACGCGAGCGCCCCGGATCTTGGCTGCTTGCGGATGCAGAGGCTTGCCGCCCGAAAGCGTTCAGCGCCTCGCGCGCCTGATCGAGCTTGTTCGCGGCCACCCATACGGCCAGCAGACGTTCTTGGTCGTCCAGCGAAGACGGACGAGCCGACCATGCCGTGCGCAGGTCGGTCTCCAGTTCATCGTATTGTTTGAGCGCCATGCGTGCTCTGGTGAGCTGCCGCTTCATGGCAACATTGTCGGGCTGCAGGCGGTACGCAATGCGCGCCGCCGCCTCAGCCTGCCGGAACGCGCCGCGTGATAAGAAGACGCCCGATGCCGCGAACCGCGGATAGGCATTCTCGGGATCGGCCGCAATCGAGCGCTCGTAAAACCGCAATGCCTGTTCGCGATCGGGCTCGCACCGGCCGCGCAAATAAAGCAGCGCCGAATTGCTGGGGTCGGCGGCCAGCCAGGTGTCGTATTCTTCGATCAAGGCGTCGCTGTCGTTCACGTCTTCGCTGACCGTTTGATAAAGGCGGTGCCAATCGACCAACACGGGGCGATCGGTAAGGCGGGCGGCCAGGAATTCGCGACACCGCTCGATTTCTCCACGGCGCCGCGCAACGGCCCAATAACCCGACAGCAGCGAAACATCGTCAGGCGAAGCGCGCAACTGGTTTTCGATCAGGCCGATGGTGTCATTGCTTCGATCGGGCGACGCCAGAATGGCTTGCACGAGCTTTTCCGCCGGAGCGGCGACGAGGCTGATTCGTGTCTTGCGCGGCGGCGCATTGCTGTGCGAATTCGTGTCTTTCGGAAACTCTTCAAATGCGTAATCGACATGCGAATAAGCCAGGAACGCTTCACCCAAGTGGGCGCGCGATTGGGCTTCGAACCTGCCATCTTTCGCGGTCGCGCCAGACGACTCTTCCCAAACAAGAATCGCAGAGCGGGTCGGATCGACAACGAATGTCGGAGAGCTTAGCAGGCCCGACCTTCCCACGCTGCCAATCCGAAAATCAACCGGCTCGATGCCGATTTGCGGTTCGCAGATGGCAGCACGGTGCGCTCCTTCCGTCATCGAAAGCCGAGAGTGACCGTGTGGGCCGAGCGAAACGGAATGGCGGCCGTCCACATCGACGACGATGGGCACCGGAAGGCCGTTGACCATATAAACCGTGCGATGGCTTCGCACATACAAGTATCCACCGAGAATCGCCGCCGAGAACAGCGGGATTACCGGCACATAGACCAGGCAATAGACAAGCCACGTCTCATAGCGATTCAGTCTGGTGGAAAGACCGAACCGCCGCCAGACGCCATCGCGCAGCCGACAATGGCGCGTGTCTGAGCCGATCGCGCTCGGTTCGTCGACGGTCATTGGCATGCCGGTTCTCGCTACCCAGGTCCCGGAAATTCTGGAATGGCCTCTAAAAGTTAGCTGCGCCGACCGCGGCTGTCCGAGCTTTTGGTGAGCGGCGGTTCGTATATTCCGTGTGGTGCGATCATTCCGATTAGAGAGATCGGTTTGGGCAAAGATGCCGTTTCCGGGGGCGATGGCCGCGGGTTCTGCGTGCTACAATGCCGTTCATTCGGTTCGAGACAAACCATGCTCGCTCGGCTCCCTTCCAGGTGGTTGCAACCGGCGCTCGCCGATGCGGCGCGCGGCGCCTGTCGCGCGTTTTGCGAGCTTGCGTTTCCGCGCCGCTGCGCCCTGTGCGACACGGAATTGGCGGACTTCGGCGATGGCATCCGGCTATGCGGCGGTTGCCGATCGCAATTGTTCAAGACCGACGAGGTTCGCTGCCAGCGATGCGCGCTGCCGCTCCAACACGCGGCTGCCGGCGAGCTCGGCTGCCCGCATTGCCACGACGAACAGCTCTATTTTTCACGGGCCTGGGCGTTGGGCGATTATGCGGGCGAGTTGCGGGCGGCGGCGCTGCGCATGAAACGGGCCCGCGACGAAGGACTGTCGGTGGCCGTCGGACAGTTGCTTTGGGGGCGACATGGCCGCGCGATCGCCGATTGGCGGCCGTCGTTCGTGCTGGCCGTGCCCATGCACTGGTTGCGGCGCTCGATGCGGGGCACCAACAGTGCCGCCACGCTGGCCGAGACGCTTGCACGCCGGCTGGAATTGAGGCAGCACGCCCGGCTGGCGGTGCGCCGGCGTTATACGCAACCTCAAAGCGGCCTGTCGCCGGCCGAGCGACTGGCCAATGTGCGCGGCGCCTTTCGCGTACGAAGCAACCATCGAGTCGCGGGAGCGAGTGTGCTATTGGTGGACGATATCTTGACCACCGGCGCCACTTGTAACGAAATTGCCCGCCTGCTTCGTCGCGCCGGGGCCGAGCGCGTCGCCCTGGTGGTCGCGGCCCGCGCCGACGAGCGAGGCCGCCGCTGAACATCGCTTTCACCATCCAGCGACCGCGGCATAGTGTTGGGCGAGCGTCTGCCCCACAGAGCGGATGTCAAAGAATGCTTCCATTCGCCGCCGAGCGGCCAGCGCCAGCCTAGCCCGCTCGGCGCAGTCGGCCATCAATTCGGCCACCGCGGCAGCCAGTGCCTGGTGGTCGCCAGGCGGTGCCAGGCGGGCCGCTGGCTCGTCGATGCCAAAAACCTCGCGCGTGCCGCCCACGTCGGTGGCAATGCACGGCACGCCCGACGCCGCGGCTTCCAACAGCACGCGGCCCAGTGGCTCTTGCCGCGAGGGATGCACCAGCACCGTGGCCTCGTTCAATAGTTCGGCCACATTTTCGATCGTACCAAGGAAATGAAATCGCTTGCTTAATCCAGCCGCGGAGATTGCGGCGTGCAAGCCTGCCTCGTACTGCACGGCCTCGTCTTTCTGCGAGAATCGCTCGCCTGCGATCAACCAGTGAAGATCAGGCCAGGCATTCAGCAGTTGGGCGGCGGCGCGCACCAACACGTCGTGGCCTTTACGCATGACGAGTTGGCCGATACTGACCGCAAACACGATCTCCCGCGGAAGCCGCAGTTGGCCATGCAGCCAAGACGTGGCCGCACGTGGTCGAAACCGCTCAAGATCGACACCGTTGTAGCAGACCTGGCAGAGGTCGCCGTGAAGGCCCTGCGATCGGTGGAAGTCGCGCGTCGCCCGCGAGACCGCCAGCAGCCGCGTATGGCGGTTCAGGTCGGTGATGGCCGCGCTGCTGAGTCCGACAATATCGCGCAGGTGGGCGATGCTTGGCACACCAGCCGACGCGGCCACCGGACCCGACAACCGTCCCATGCTCAGGCTATTGGCATGCAACAGCCTGGGCCGTTGACGCCGAAGCATCGCCTGCAGCCGCTCGCGCAATACTTGCCGCGGAAGCCGCCGGCCATCGGCGTCGAACACCGAAAAGGGCAGATGCTCGACGCCCAGCCGATTCAATGCTTTGGCCAACGGTCCCTCGGCGGGTGCCAGCGCAAAGGGCCGCCAGCCGTTTGATCGCAAGCCGGGCCAGCAGGCCAAGAGCGAACGTTCTCCCCCATGCAGCGTCGGGAATTCGAAAAGCCAAGCGACTTCCACGTTTTGCTCGTCCGCGGTATTGGCGGCTAGCTCTTCTGTCCGGTCAGATAGAGATTGAGCGTGATGTGGGCCTGACCCTGGTGATGCCCTTCGTGCCAGCCGAGAATCGATAATACGTCGCGAATGGTGAGCTTCCGCTCAGCCAGAGCGGGCGGAATCTCGCCCAGCCGCTCATCGCCGTACTCGGCAAGCGTCTCCAGCAAATGCCGCCGCGAGTCGCCCAACACTTGCCGGATGAGGCCGGGCGTGGGAATATCATCGTCGGGCGTGCTGCCGCCGCGAAACCGCGACCATAAATCGCCAAACGCGGCGGGCCGCTCCGGCGCCAGCCGCTCGGTGGCGAAAATCTCCTCGGTAATGCCGATGTGCATGAGCTGCCAAGCGATGTGCGCTCGGCCCGGGCCGGGACGCCACCCCAGCGCGCCCGATGCGTTGGGCTGCTGCTCGATCTTTTCCAACAGGCCGAGCGTGCGGTCGCGGTTAAACTGATAGCTAGCGATCAGGATTTGGGCGGTGCTCATGGGTGTGTGGCGGGTAGATTGTGGGCGGATTTCATCGCTTCGTAACGTGCGGCAGTATAGCACAACAGCAATTCCACCGGGTAGGAGGGCCAAAGAAGTATGTTCAGAAGTCTTCAAGCGTTGATGAGCGCCGTCGCCATCTCAGGCGTCTTGGCGGCGGCCGAGCCAGACAAAGAGAAAGAAATTGTGCTGTTCGACGGCAAGACGTTCGAGGGTTGGCGGGGCGACACGCAACACACGTTTCGCATCGAGCAAGGCGCGATCGTCGGCGGCAGCTTGAAAGCACGCGTGCCGCGCAATGAATTTCTGACCACCGAAAAAGAATATGGCGACTTCGAACTGAAGCTGAAGTTCAAGGTGCTGGGCGAAGGCGCCAACGCGGGCGTGCAAATCCGCAGCCGCCGGATACCAAACCATCACGAGATGATCGGCTATCAGGCCGACCTGGGCGACGGCTGGTGGGGCAGCCTGTACGATGAGTCGCGCCGCAACAAAATCTTGGCCGCCGCCGACAAGAAACTGGTCGAGCAAACGCTGAAGCGCGGCGACTGGAACGACTACACCATTCGTTGTCAGGGCCGCCGCATTCAACTCTGGATCAACGACCGCCCTACGGTCGATTTTACCGAAACCGACGAGACGATCGAGCAGCGCGGGCTGATCGGTTTGCAGATTCACGGCGGCCCGCCCAGCGAGGCCTGGTACAAAGACATCCGCCTGCGCGAGCTGCCGGCGGCCGCCGCCCAGCCGAACGACGACGCCGCGGCCCACGCGCCTAAATGACCTTGCACGATCATCGGAAGCCAGCAATCTGTAGGGAACGCCCTCTGTGGCGTTCCGCGCACCGCCGCCGACGGTGCCACTCTCTTCCGGCGCGCCCGCCTCGGCCGGTCTGTAGGGAACGGACTCTGTGGCGTTCCGCGAACCGCCGCCCACGGTGCCACTCTCTTCCGGCGCGCACGCCTCGGCCGGTCTGTAGGGAACGGACTCCGTGCCGTTCCGCGAACCGCCGCCCACGGTGCCACTCTCTCGCGGCACATCCGCCTGGGCCGGCCTGTAGGGAACGCCCTCCGTGCCGTTCCGCGCACCGCCATCCACGGTGCCACTCTCTCGCGGCGCGCCCGCCTCGGCCAGTCTGTAGGGAACGGACTCCGTGCCGTTCCGCGAACCGCCATCCACGGTGTCACTCTCTCGCGGCGCGCCCGCCTCGGCC
>DASVHB010000460.1:0-3137 GCA_036379195.1 Pirellulales bacterium | reverse complement strand
TGGTGCTGAGCCGCGTGCTGAGCCAGCCCGAAATTGCCCGCTTGCCCGAAGTGCGGGCCGCGGCCGATGGCGCCTTGCCCTGGCTGACGAAGAAGGTGACCGTCAAGGCGGTCGGGAAGTCGGAATTGTTTCAGGTGGCGTTCGCGGGCAAGAACCCCGAACACGCCGCAATGATCGCCAACGCGGTCATCGACCGGTATCTGGAACTTCAAAGCGAAACCGCCGCGCGCCATACCGACAAAATCATTCGTCTGCTGCGCGAAGAGAAGGAACGGCGGGCCAACGAGCTGGAGCAGATGCAAGACCGAGTGCGTCGTCTGGCCGAGGGCCTTTCGGGGCAGGTGGCCCGCCCCGGCGCGACGAACGTGGTGACCGTGCAAAACCCGCTGACCGCGATTCAGGAAGAACTCGGCTCGGTGGAAGTCGAACGCGAGTTTCTCGAAGCCGAACTCGAAGCGCATCGCCTGGCCGCCGCCGACGACAAGTCGGGCGACCATGTGCCGACCTCGGTCATCGAAAAGGCGCTGGAGGTACGGCCCGAAATCCAGCAACTGCGCAGCGACCTGGCGGCCAGCCAGGCAAAGCTGGCGGCTTATCGGCGCACGTCGGCGCGCGGCTCGGCCGATCCGGGCATCCGCCGCTTGCAGCGCGAAATCGAGGCCGGCGAAACTTCGCTCAAAAAGACGCGCCAAGAGCTGCGCACGATCGTCGAGAACGATTTGCGTGAGCAGTTGAAGCAAGGCCGTCTGGAGAATGTCGAGCGCACCGAGGCCTCGCTCAAAAGCCAGCGATTGCTCGAACGGCTGTTGAAAGAGCGGTTGGCCAAACAGCGCGAGCAGCTCAAGGACACCGGCGGCCAATCGTTGGAGTTTGACTTTGCGCGCAGCGAACTGGAACGGGCCGAAGTGGTGTTTCAGCGGATTGCCGAACGTATTGTCGCCCTGAGCACCGAACAGCGGGCGCCACCGCAAGTGACACTGCTGGAGCGAGCGGTTCCGCCCGCCGAGCCTTCGGCCATGCCCTACTCGAAGCTGGCCTTGGCGTGCCTGGGCGGCTTTTGCATGCCGTTCGGGCTGGCCGTGCTCGCCGAGCGTCGGCTGCGCCGCATCGCCGAATCGCAACAAATCTGCCGCGAGACTCGTCTGCAAGTCATGGGCGAGATCACCACGCTACCCACGCGGTCGCTGTTGCCCAGCCGCCGCGCCGCCAGCCGTTTTGTGCGGCATTGCAGCACCTTTCAGGAGAGCATCGAGAACCTGGGAACCAACCTGCTGCTGCTTGGCAAGCTGCAGCCGTTGCAGGTGGTGGTGGTGGCCAGCGCGGCCAGCCGCGAGGGCAAGACGAGTGTCGCTTCGCAGGTGGCCATCAGTCTGGCCAACAGCACGCGCGAGCCGACGCTGCTGATCGACGCCGATCTGCGCGCCCCCGACTTGCATCGCCGTTTCGAAACCTCGCTGGCGCCCGGCCTGGTCGACGTGCTGAGCGGAGCTGCCGGCCTGGATGACAATATCGTTCACGATTTGGGCAGTCACTTGCACCTGCTGACGGCGGGCCGGCTCGACCAAAGTCCGCACGGGCTGTTGGGCAAAGGCGCGTTTCGCGCGTTGCTCGAATCGTTCAGGCCTCATTACCGGTTCATTGTCGTCGACGGCCCGCCCGTGTTGGCCGCCAGCGAAGCCTTGTTCGTGGCGCGCGAGGCCGACGGCACGCTGTTGTGCGCCATGCGCGACGTGAGCCGCGCCCACCAGGTGAAATTGGCCTGCGATCGCTTGCGCGCGGCGGGTGTGCATCCGCTCGGAGCGGTGCTCAGCGGCGTGCCACTGCATCGTTACACGCGCACCTATGGCAGCTACGAAGCTTATTTGCGCAAATCTTCCGCACCGTTTGGCTGGCAGCAGGCGCCGCGAACTTCGCTTCCCGAGCCGCCGCCGGTGGTCGACGTGGAAAGAGCCTAGGTTTTGGTAACTAAGAAATGTCACAGGTGTGCGGAAGGCCGTAGGGTGGGCCGAGCGCAGCGAGTACCACCTTCCGGCGGTAAGTCGGCGCGGCAACGATCCTCCGGCAAACGGTGGGACTCGCTGCGCTCGGCCCATCCTACCACGAAGCTTCCGCAGTCTTAACCTTCAAATGCGGCACTCAATTTCAACCGAATTGTCGCACGCCTCCGCCGCGCCAACGCGGCGCGCGCCGAATCTGCGGCTGCTGCTGATTTCGGCAGTGGCGGCGGGACTGATCGGGTGCGCCGGGCATTTTTGGCATGCCTTTCAACTCCGGCGCAATGCCGCGGCGCTGCTGCGCCGAGTCGAGCGGTCGCTGGAGCTGGGCGAACAAACCGTTGCCATGACCCGTCTGCGCCAATATCTCAAGCTGCGGCCCGACGACGCCGACCAACAAGTGCGCCTGGCGCAACTTGTCGATCGCACGGCCCAGACGAGGCGGCAAAAGGAAGAGGCGTTGCAGCTTTACACCTTGGCCATCGGTTTCGCGCCGCAAAACGCCGATCTGCTGCGCCGCCGCGCCGAGTTGTCGTATGAGCTTCAGCGTTTTGCCGAGGCGATTCGCCAGGTCGACGACCTGCTGCGCAAAGACCCCGACGATGCGGGCGCCGTGCGAGTCAAAGCCTTGGCGCTGGCCGCGCAAGCAAGGCTTGCGGGCGAAACACCCGGCGATCGACTGGCCGAGTTGTTTGAGCGGGCGCTCAAGCACTCGCCCGGCGACGTCGAGCTGGCGCTGGAGCTTGCCCGCATCTACCGCGCCCAGATGCCGCTGGCGCGCGAGGGCGATCGCCTGCATCGCGGCGAGAAAGCATCGCTGGCCGACCGGGTAATGACGCGACTGATCGAAGCTTCGCCCCGTTCGCCCGAAGCTTATCTCGCCCGATATCAATATCGCGAGGCCTATGGATTGGCGGGCGCCGACGACGACCTGCGGCAGGCGCTGGCGTTTGACTCGCAGGGCAAGCATTTGTCGGTATTGATTGCCGCCGGCCTCAAGCAGCTCGCCAAAGGCGCCGCCGAACAAGCGACGGCGTTTTTTAATCGGGCCATCGCGGCGGGCGTCAACAACGAGCGCGGCTATCTCGGACTGGGGCGGGCGCACGAAGCCGCCGGCGATCGACGTGCCGCCCAGGCGGCCTG
>DASVHB010000459.1:0-9473 GCA_036379195.1 Pirellulales bacterium | reverse complement strand
GCTTTGGCCGCGCGCATCAGGGCAATCTTGTCCGCCGCCGACAGCGCCGCTTTCGGCCTCGCAGGCGCCTCCGTTTCTGCCGGCGCAGGCCTTTGCGTGGCCACCTCGGCAGGTGTCTCGTCGGGCTTCTTCGTAACTTTGGCCGCGCGCATCAGGGCAATCTTGTCGGCCGCCGAAAGCGCCGCGTTCGGCTTCGCCGGCGCTTCGGCAACCGCCGCGGCTGTCTTCTCGGTCGTCGCCGCATCGGCCGCGCCATCGCCGGTCGGCTTCGCGGCCTTCGCCGCACGCATCATGGCAATTTTGTCGGCCGCCGATGCGGCTTTGGCCGCGGGCTTCGGCTTCGGCGGTTCAATCACCTCGCGAACTTCTTGCGTCGCCGGTTTGGGCATGGCGGCGGGCGCCGCTGGAGCGGCAGCGTCGCCCGGCGCCGCATAAACGCTGGTTAGCGGATTCCTGCCTGATACGCCGAGCAGATTGAGCCGCTCGACGGTGGCCACCGGGTCGTCTGGCGAAACTGCCAGCGGCAGCGGGCCGCAAAGCTGGGCAACCGCCACGTCGGCTTCGACTTCGAGCACACGGCAAACGTGCGGCACTTGCGCATAAAACGTTTCCAGCGGCACGCGCGAGGTCATTTGCCGCGGCAGGAACTGTTGCAACAGCAGGCCAAAGACGCCGCTGGCGACGATCGCGGCCAGCACGGCCAGCAGGGCTTGCTCGACCGGTCCGCCCCAGCGAAAGCCGGCGTGAAACAAGATGAGCGGAATGCTGAGCGAACCCAGCCAGAGATGCCCGCGCAGCCAGGTCTGGGCGCTGCCAATGCGCCAGGTGGGCGCTTTTTTGCGGGCCGAGATCAGCCCGGCGTAGATCATCAGCGCCGATCCGACGATGCCAAAGATCAGCCCCGGCAGGCTGCCGCCCCGCGGTCCGTCGAGCGCGGTGCGCGCATAGATCAGATACGCGCCGCTCGCCACGGCAAGCAACGCCAAGGTGGCCCAACACCAGACCCTTTGGCTACGGTCGATCAGCATGGCGTGTGAGTATAACCGTCAGCTTTATTTGCGGCAAAGTGGTCGCACCCATGACCGCAAGCACCGGTGGCATGTATAATGGTGATGTAGGCAGCAGTTCTGCGCACGGATCACGCGTAACTAAGCCTGGGTAGCGACGCGATTAACGATTTTAGAGAAGATCCATGAAGCTATCAGAAGTAGTCCGAGAGGTCATCCGCCTTGGCGACGCGAGCCGTGAATACTGGGATGAAGAGTTGCCCAAGCACCATCCGTTTTACCCCGTAATTCGCCCCGGCGAAAACCCAACGCCTCCGCCACCCGAGGACGCAGAGATTCTGGATCTGCTCAAGAGGCTGCCGGAAAACCAGCTATATTCGCTCATCCTTCTCGCATACGTCGGCCGTGGCGATTGCAGCGCTGATGACCTTCCACATGCGTATCGAGAGATGAAGGAAATCTTTCCCAGTAGTGATCTGGTGGTTGCGAATCTAGCGGGCAGCAGGGCACTTGCCGAGTATCTGACCGACGCGATGGAAGAGATCCGAAAGCGTCACCTCGATCTGGACAAGCTCCAACTGGCGACGGCCGTAGCGGTAGGCTGACCAAGGCCAACGGAGCTCCGGCTGTGCCATCGATCGCTTTTTCAGTGCACTTAGACCAGCTTCTGAGGGACGCCACCGAACTGGATACAATCCATACCCAGTTGAGGACAGGGCTCCCCGGCAGGCAGTACGGGCTGGCATCTTTGAATCGCGCCGCGATTGTGATTAGTGTTTCGGCGTGGGAATCGTTTGTCGAACAGCTAATGCGAGAATCATTGCAGGCTCTTCGTCCACCGGCTCCTCCTCTGGGCAATTGGCCTGCCTTGAACGCCTTCATTCTCGGGGAGCTCGGAAGGTTCAATACGCCCAATGCCCAAAACGTCGCAAACCTGATCAACCGTTGCCTGGGACTTGTCGACGTGCGGACCACCTGGAGATGGCGCAACTGCTCGTCGACACAGGCGGAGAGTCTTCTTAACGCAGCATTGGCACTTCGCCATGAGATCGCTCATGGTGTGAATCCCCGCCCAGTCATCCATAACTCATATTCCAATTGGCTTCCGGGTTTTATCCGGCGCCTGGCGCGATGTACCGACGACGCGGTTAGAGATCACCTGATCACGACACTTGGGCTCGTTAACCCGTGGCCACTATAGCTGTATCATTGTCGCCGACGGGAATCTCTTCAGAATTCTCTCCACGATTGCCGATACCACCCATACCAGCATGCCGGGAGGGCGGGATAGCGTCTGTCCCGTTTCAGGATAGAGGTCATGGCAGATCGATGGATCGAATTGCCATGACCTTTTTTGTGCGCTATTCGATCAGCCGCGCGTTCAGCCAGTCGGCATGGTCAAGCTCATCGGCACGGTCGGCGTAATCGACAATCAGGCTGAGCTGATCCACGCCGGCGACATCGACCGACACGGGCAACGGCGGATCGCCGCCGCGCACCATGCCGCTTTGGTAAATCTCTCGCTGCCCCGCCAACACGCGGAAGACCACGCTGCCACTTAGCTGCGTCTGATCGTCGATGGCCAGCTCGGCTTGAAAGCGGCGATAGGCTTTTTCCAGCCGAAACGTGAGCCGCGATGTGCTGTGCATGCCGACTCCCTTGGCATAGATCTTACCGCCTGCCCGCAGCCGCGTGCCCGTGACGTTGGCGTCGAGCCGATAGGGCCAGGCGATGCTCAGGTAGGGCAAGTGCCGATAACTTTTGGGCGCCAGGTCAGACAAGTAGACGGCCCGCCCGTCGATCGTCTGGACGAACACCACCGATGCCGCCGGGGCCGTGAGCTTGAGATCGTCGGAGACGGTCATCTGCGCCCGATCGTGGTCGAGCGTCAGAGCCGCAACTTTCAGAACGCCGCCCCCGCGCAAGCCGACCAGAAACCGCTGCGACAAGGACGGCTGTTCGCGCTGCGAAGGCGCGTTGATCGCCTGCTCGGCCGAACTGCGCTGCGTTCGCGGCGCGAACGGCGGCATTGCCTCTGACCAACCGGACGGATCGAAGCCAAGGGCGATGATCCGCTGCCGATCGACGGTCAATGGCCCGACATCGCTGGTGAATTCAACGGCGCTATCGGTCATCGCCGTGACAGCGCCTGAGAGTTCGTCGCCGTTTTCCAACAGCAGCCGGTCGCCGCGCGCGGCTTTGTCTGTCGAGGGCTGATCGTTGCCTGCGCGCGGCAGGGCAAAGCGCGCGGCCAGCCGGTCGCGCCGTTGAGCATCGATCGGCGGATGCAACAACACGCCCGCAATCGCGGAGAGCGGCACGGCAAACTCGCCGAAGGCGTCGGAATCGAGCAGCAGCCGCTCGTCCTGCGTCTTGAGAATCTCGCGAACCACCACCAGGCTGCCGTTGGCCAGCAGCACCTGCGGCGCATCGCGCGGCTCGACAGGCGCGCCCCAGGCCACCAGATCGGCCGCCGGCACTCGCCTGGCATCTTTGCCTACCTGAAAGGTGAATAACCCCTCGGCACTCAGGCCCACCAGCCGCGCCTCGGCATGCGGGTGGCTGATTTCCATTAGCACCCCGCTGCCATCCTCTTTGGCCAACGCCGTGCCCGCCATCGCCGCCAGGCAAAAAACCAAAAGCTTCATCGCTCACCGCTGAAAGATCGGCAAATAGTTGTTGGGCATTTGCAAAATCAGGCACGCCATGGCGGTGCCATACTCGGGGCAGATGGTGTCCATCCAGGCGCCGTCGTCGCCGCGCTGCCGGGCCAGCAGTTCGTCGCGAATGGCCGGATACCATTCGCGCCAACGCTCGCCGCCGGCGTGCCACATGGCCTGCACCGCGTAGTAATGGCCGTAAAAATAGTGCGTCTCGCGATTGAAGCCGGCGATCTCGCGGTTGGGAATCGACTCCATCAGATAGGCCAGCCCTTTTTCGATCTCGGGGCCTTCATAGATGCCGGCGCTATAGAGAGCCACCACGCCGGCGGCCGAGCGCGGAAAGGCGCTGGTGCCTCCTTGCAGCATGTACATAAAGCCGCCGTCGGCGTTCTGGCTTTTTTTGACGTACTCGATGGTGTGATCGATCGTCTCGCGGGACACATAGATGCCGGCGTTCCGCGCCGCCCGCAGCGCCATGATCTGGCAAATGGTTACCGAAATGTCGGCTTCGTGGCGCTGCGGCTGATAACGCCAGCCGCCGTCTTTGTTTTGCGTGTTGACGATCAGCTCGACCGCTTTGGCGAGCCGGTCGCGCAGGTCGGCCCGCATCGACATGCCGTAAGCCTCGGCCAGAAACAACGTGGCGAAGCCGTGTCCGTACATCGGTCCATGCGCGCTAGATCCCGGCACGTCGATGAATCCGCTGTCTTGCGAATTGCTCAGGATAAAATCGAGGCAGCGATCGACCTGTTTGCCATACGGCCCTCGGCCCGGCGTGCTGCCCGCCGACATGAAGGCCATGCCCGCCAATCCGCAAACAGCTACGTTGTGGCTGTATCCGCCCGAACCGAACGAGCCGTCGTCGCGTTGTTGCCGGGCCAAAAACTGCAGTCCGCGGTCGATGGCTCGCTGGGCCTCCGGGGTGATGAGGTCGGCGGCGGTGCTTTCGGAATCGGCCTCTTCGGGGGCGGGCTTGTCTGCCGCGGTAACAGGTGCGGGCGCCAGCAGTGCGATGGTCAAGATCAAACTCGCGCTTGATTGCAGTGCTCGCATGGCTTGCGTGAAGAGTGATGAGTGAAGAGTGATGAGTGAAGAGTGATGAGTGAGCCGGGCGGACGCCCGTTACTTTTCACTTTTCACTCATCACTTCCCTCCCCGTTGATTCAGCGCGCGAAAATAATCGGAAATCTCCAGCTCGTATTTCGGCAAGAACTCTTCGTTGGCAGACTGTTCCATCTGCTGCCTCAAATGCGGAGGCAGATGGCCCCAAAAATCCTTGAGCAGATCTTGATACTCGGCATCGACCTTGGCCGTTTTCTCTTTGCGCAGCCGGTCAGAACTTTCGCGGGCCGGTTGATCGGCCGCTTGCTCGGCGGGCTGGGCGCCCGCGCCGGGCTGCTTGGCCTGCGAGCGGCCCGCGCCCGAGGACGACGATTTCGACTTGCCCGAGGGCCGCGCCTGACGCTTGACTTGCTCGATCAGCCTGGCCAACTCGTCGGCGATTTCGCGTTCGAGCCGCTGGGTCTGCTCGCCCGATTGCTCGCTAGCCATGCGCCGCTGCACCTCGCGCATCCGTTCGTTCAAGCGTGCCACGGGATTGTCGGCCGGCTTCTCGCCACCCAGCGAGATGTCTTCACCTCCGTCCAGCCCTTTCAGCAGATCGTCGTCAAGATCCTTCGCCGGGCCGTCGGCCGGCTCTTTTGCGGGCTGCGCGGGCTGCGAGGCGTCTTTTTCCGGTGACGGAGCTTTTGGGCCGGGTGCTTTGGCCGGCTCGACGCTCAAGTCTTCGAGCAGTTCCTCATCGAGCGATCGCTTGACGGGCGGCTTTGGTTGCGGTTGCCAGGCCATGACGTTCGTCGGCCATGCGATCGCGGCCGCCGCTAGCGCCGCCAGCTCAACGCGCAGCACACCGCCATGGATGAACGTTGCGAACATTTGTCATTTCCTTAAATTGTCGTGCGCGAATGCCGGGCGCACAAGAGTCGCTTTTCGCTCCGCGAAAGGATCGCTCCTTTCGCGGAGCGAAAGGCGACATTGGGCGACTTCCGCTCGTCGCGCACGGCTCTTGGTCAACTACCTTCATTATTCCTTCACGGGCGGACGCCGCAAGAGATTGTCGTTCCACATCAGCAGCGCGGGTTCGTCGAGGGCATGTTCGTAGCCGAGCACGCTGATCGACGCCGTGGCCAGCACGAGCAGTCGAGCGTCGGCGACCGGCAAACCCAGCCAACGCGCCGCCAGTATGCGCAGAAAATGGCTGTGGGCAAAAACCAGCGTATCGCCCGCCACCGCCCGCAGCCGGGCAATCACGCGGTCGGCCCGGTCGCGGACGGCGTCGAACGATTCGCCGTTGGGACAGCCGTCTCGAAACAGCCGCCAACCCGGTCGCTCTCCGCGAATGTCGATCGTGCGCCGGCCCTCATAGTCGCCATAGCCCCATTCAACCAAATCGGGATCGACCACCGCCACCGCGCCGTAGCCCGCCAGTTCGCAGGTGCGCCGGGCGCGGATCAGCGGGCTGGTAAACACCCGGGCGAATTCGACGCCTTTCAACCGCGCCGCCAATTGCCGGGCGTTCTCTTCGCCGCGTTCGGTAAGTGGCATATCGGTAAAGCTGGTGTGCTGCCCCGACAGCGACCAGGCGGTTTCGCCATGACGGGCCAGGTAGAGCTTGGGCAGGCGTTCGGCCATCAGTCAGTCACGATTGTTGCAACGGGCAGCGCCACGGCGGCGCACCATCATTATCGCGGCCCGGCGATATTGAACAAGACATCAGTTCGTAGGATGACCTTCCTGGGTCGTCCTGGCGGCTTTGCGTTTTTGCCCGGCGGACTGGTGGCCGGGGCAGAGGCTTGCCGATGCGCCGGAAGCGCATCAGCCGGGGCATCGCTTAGGCTCTGCCCCAGCCACCGGGGCATTTGCCGGGCAATTACCTTCGGATTACCGCGGAGCCTAGCAACTCGGCAGCGGCTTGCGCTCGACGCGCGACGCGGCGGCCATAGGCTCAACCCGCGTCACGACTTCCAGCGGCGATGCTTCGACTGTAATGGCCACCGCCTTGAACGCCGGCGTCTTCGATAGCGCGTCGGCGTGACGGGGCACCAAGACATTGGCCTCGGGATAATACATCAGCGCGTTGCCCGGCTTGATCGCCTCAAAGGGCCGCACCAGCATGCCCGGCAAAGCGCCCGTCCGGCTGCGCACGGTCACGCGCTGATTCTCGCGCAAGCCGAACCGCCGGACGTCGGTCGGATGCAACAAGATCACATCGCGCCGTTCCTGGCCGCGGTACAGATCTTCGTCTTCATACACCACGGTGTTGAACTGGCCTTCGCTGCGGACCGTCATCAGCCGCAGTTGGCCGTCGCCGCCCAGCAACTCGGGCAGCTCGTGCGCGTGCAGCTTTGCCAGCCCGCTGGCCGTGGGAAACCGCGGCTGATGAAGCACGCGGCCCGCAATGGCGAACTCTTGCCGGGTGCGGTCGATCTCGCCGATTTTTTCAAACCCCGGCACCGTGGCGGCGATCGCCTGGCGAATGCGGGCGGTGTCTTGCATCGCCCGCCAGTCGATGGGCGTCTGGCCGTCGAGCAAACGCTCGGCCAGATCAGCGACCACCGCCACTTCGGCCCGCGGTCCGTCGTGCCGCGCGGGACCGCCGTCGCTCAGGCGCACAAAGTTGAACATCGACTCTTGCGTTGTCGGCTGCGGCTCTTCGTCTCGGGCAAGCACCGGCAGAATGATGGTCTCGGTCGCCAGTCCGTGGGCATGGCCGGTGTTGAGCGTGGTGTTGAGATACACCAGCAAATCGAGCTTTGCCAAAGCGCTGGCGGCAAAGACGGCGTCGGGCGAGGCCCCATACAAATTGCCGCCCAAACAGATACCCGCCCGCAATCGCCCCTCGTCAGCCGCCTCCAGACAGGCGAGCGTATCGAGTCCCGGCTGCGTCGGCAGCGTGACTTGAAAATAGCTCTCCATCCGCTCGAAGATCGCCTGCTTGAGCTTGGGCGAAACGCCGACCGAGCCGATGCCCTGCACGTTCGAGTGCCCGCGAATCGGCAGCAGCCCGCAGTGCGGCCGGCCCACCATGCCGCGCAGCAAGGCCAGGTTGGCGATGGCCTGCACGTTCTGTACGCCGTGAGCGTGATGGGTGATGCCCATCGTCCAACTGAAAACCGCGTGCTTCGCCTTGGCGTAACGCTCGGCGATGGTCTCGATCTGCTCGCGCGGCACGCCCGAGAGCCGCGTGATGTCGTCCCATGTCAGCCGCCGCAGCCAGGCGGCGTATTCAGGCCAGCCCTCGCAACAGCTTTGCAGATAGGGTTCATCAATCACCCGCAGCTCGTCGATCTGTTTGGCAACGCCGGCCAACAACGCGAGATCGCCGCCGATGTGCGGTTGCACGTAAAGGCTGGCGATTTTGCTGCCAAACAGCAGGCTGCGCGGATCGCTGGGCACGCTGAAATTGACCAGCCCGGTTTCGACCACCGGGTTGACGACAATCACCTCGCCGCCGCGGCGCCGCACTTGCATCAGCGTGCGCATCAGCCGCGGATGATTGCTGGCCGGATTGCCGCCGATGACAAACACCAGGTCGGCGCCATCCAGGTCGGCCAGATCGAGGGTGGCCGTGCCCGTGCCCACCGCGCTGGCCAGTCCCACGCCGCTGGCCTGATGGCAATAGTAGCTGCAGTTATTGACGTTGTTGGTGCCATAGAGCCGGGCGATCAGTTGCAACAGAAACGCGGCCTCGTTCGAGCTGCGCCCGCTGAAATACCAGAAGCTTTCGTCGGGCTGTGTCTGGCGCAGCTTGTCGGCGATGCGGGCCAGCGCGTCGTCCCAACCGATGGGCCGGTAATAGTCGTCGCCGCGGCGATAGACGACCGGCTGCGTGAGCCGCCCGCACGACTCCAGCTCGCGCGGCGAGAAGGCTTGCAGTTGCGGTATTGCGTAGGTGCTCCAAAAATCGGGGCGAATGGCGCCCTGCATATCGGCGGCCATGGCCTGGAGCGACTTTTTGCAGACTTCGGGAAAGTGTCCCTGCTCGTTGATCATGCCGCCGGCCTGGCCGCCCATGCCCAGCGCGCACGTCTTGCAGGCGTTTTTGCTGCGCATGGCCCGCCAGAGCTTGCCAATTCCGCCGACTTCGCGCGCTTTTCGCAGCGTATACCAGACGGCGGGCCAACCGCCTCCTGTGGTGACTTTTCGCATGGGCTAGTGAGAGGATTCCATGAAGCAACCTTGAGTGCGCGTAGTGCTTCTAGAAGTTTAACACTGACGATGAACGCGTGGGAGGGCGACGCACGCTTCGGCCTTTACCGCCGTTTCAGCGGTTTCTTTTTAAGACTGCGACCGGCCGGTTGCGATAGCCCTGTGGACATCGTAGGATTTTGAAGGGCGTTTTTAGGTGCAATGATGCGGCGGAGAGCCGGCGATGAACCTGTTTCGTGGCACTGTATCCGGCAAAACAATCGAGTTAGAACGTGAGCCAGGCCTACCCGACGGCGCGCAAGTTACTGTGATCGTCCAGGCGGATCATCCAAAGCGTCTGCCCGCAGGTGAGGGCATTCGGCGCTCAGCGGGCGGCTGGGCCGACGACCCCGAAGGACTGGATGAATTCCTTGAATGGAACCGGCGGCAACGAAAAATTGACCGCTCGGAGATTGAACCGTGAGCTTCCTCTTGGACACCGATATTTGCTCGTTTCACCTGAAGAAAGGCGCCCTGACGTCTCGGTTCATTCAACACACAGGCCAGCTCAGCGTTTCGGTTCTCACCGCAGCAGAGCTTTTTACTTGGGCCCGGC
>DASVHB010000458.1:0-21227 GCA_036379195.1 Pirellulales bacterium | reverse complement strand
GAAGGGGCCGGCCGCGGCTACTCGAGCCTGGCGATCGTCGGAGACAAAATTTTCACCCTGGGCGATGCGCCCAGCACCGCCGATGATGACGCCGAGTATTTGCTCGCCTTCGACCGTCAATCGGGCAAGCCGCTTTGGAATGCCAAGATCGGCCCGCCCTGGAACAGCGGCCAGCCCGCCTGGCAGAGCTCTCGCTCGACTCCCACCGTCGATGACGACTCGGTCTACGTGGTGAGTCCTTTCGGCGATCTGGTTTGCTGCGATGTCGCGACGGGGGACGAGCGTTGGCGCAAGCAATTGAAGGACGATTTGGGCGGCAAGAAAGGCGATGGTTGGGGTTATAGCGAGTCGGTGCTGGTGGATGGCGACCGGGTGGTCTGCACTCCGGGCGGCGAGCGCGCGACAATGGTCGCTCTCGATAAGCGCAACGGTGATCTCATCTGGCAAACGGTCCGCCCCGAAGACCGCGGCGCGGGGCATGCCTCAGTGGTTCTCGCCGAAATCGGGCCGACGCGCGTCTATGTGCAAACCACCGCCAGCGGCCCGTTGGGCGTGCGCGCCAGCGACGGCAAGCTGCTGTGGAGCTATCCGATCGACAAAACGACCGCCGTCATTCCCACGCCGATCGTGCGCGACGACCTGGTGTTTTTCTCGGCCGGCTATGGGCGCGGCGGCGCGCTGCTGAGGCAAGTGCCGCGAGGCAGCGATGAAGTCGAGATTGAGGAGATTTACCCGCTCAATAACGCGCTGGCCAATAAGCACGGCGGAGTCGTGCTCGTGGGCGACTATGTTTATGGCGATTCGGAAGACAAGGGCATCGTGTTCTGTGCCGAACTGATGACCGGCGAAGTGAAGTGGAAAGAACGTGGCCCAGGGCATGGCTCGGCGGCCGTCACCGCCGCCGACGGCTGCCTCTACATCCACTACGCCGATGGCGTCATGGCGTTGGCCAAGGCCAGCCCCGATGCCTTCACGGTGCTTAGCTCGTTCACCGTGCCCGGCAGTGGCGACCGGCCGAGTTGGATGCATCCGGTCGTGTTCGACGGCAAGCTCTACGTGCGCGAGCAAGATCGTTTGCTGTGCTACGACGTGCGGGCTGGCGGCAGCGAGTGAGCCGTGACGCGGAACGGCACGGAGTCCGTTCCCTACAGACGTCGAACGCAAGGGCTACCCTTTTGCCCTCCGGAACCTGCCAACCCAGCGTGAGCGCCTAGTCACCAGCCACCAGTCACCAGCCACCAGTCACCAGTCACCAGCCACCCCGCTCACCACATCATGTTCCAGCCGCCATACAGCAGCCAAGTGGCCCGGGGTTGGGGTCCGTGCAGGTTCTGATAAATCGGGAAGCCCGATTCGATGGAGAACCAGTTGCCCGGCACGCGCGTCCAGGGCCAGTAGTAGTTTGCCCCAAAGAGCAGGTCGAGCCGCGTGCCGCCTTGCAGATAGGGCACCGTCGTCTCGGCCAGGTTGGGATTGAGCCGCGGGTCGCTGTGCCGAATGTTGCCCCAGCCCTGCCCGTGCAGCCTGCCTGAGGTCGCCCAACGGCTGCCCCAGCGCCGCCACACCCAGGCGTTCAAGTCGATGCGGTCGCCCACTTCGTATTCATAACGGTTGTAACCCAGCGGAATGGTGACAATGGCTTGCGTCCCCCACGTCCAGCGTTCGCTCTGGCCGCGATACGTCAGGCCGGGCATCAGACCATAGCTGCCCGTGCCGACCCGCAACGGGTACGAAAGGTTCGGGAAGCCCGGCGTCGGGAATAAATTGAAGGTGCCGCCGAACAGGTTCGAGGGGATGTTCAACCCCAGGTTCGCGTGCACCTGGTGATGTTGCCAGCGGCGCAACACATACAGCGCCCACAGCGAGACATCGCCGACTTGCGTATAGGCGTCGTGGAAGCCGCCGGCCCGCGTCGAGTAATCGATGCTGTTTACCTGAAACGGCAGTTGGGCCATCAAGGTCAGATCGTCGGTAGGCGCATATTCGAGTAACAGCAGATGCTGCTGCTTAAACATCTTCCGCGGAGCATACGGGAACTGACCGAGCACCTGGCCGGCACTTTGCTGATGGATGCCGTTCAGATTGCCGTTGAAGCCCTCGACGCTGTAGCGATAGCTGAATAGCGCGTGGCTGTTTTTCAGCGTGTGGTCGCCGGTAACGCCGGGAGGCGCCAAACCGTCGGGCCGATACAGGTCGATCGGCATGTTCATTCGCTGATCGTCGTAGAAGATCGGCTCGGGGTCGCCCACCGGGCGCTGCATGGGCTGCGTCCACTCGCGTTGCAAAATGAGCCGCGGCGGCCCGGCCATCAAATAGTTGTAAGTAGGCATCGCCGGCAGTTGCCGGACCGGCTGCTCGAGCGAACCCCACTGCGGATACGGCGGATCGGGCGGTGGGGCGGCCAACAGATACGATTCGAGCGGCCGCGAACCTTCGGATGGCGCCGGCAGATCGGAATCGAGCTGCGGCGCTTGATACGAGACTTGGCGCAGCGGATTGGCTGGATCAATGACACCGCGCAGCGGATTGTCATCATGCGGCACGTCGCGGCCGAAAGTTAGCGTGGCGCCCGCGGGCATCTGGGCATGCGCGACAGCGCCAGCAGCGAGCAAGCTCGCGAATCCTAAAACCATTGACACACGCTTCCGGTGGCCGGGGCAGAGCCGTGGCGATGCCCCGGTCAGCGATTTTGGATTTTGGATTCTGGATTTTGGATTGCGGCGCGGCGCCAGGCTCTGCCACAGCCACCACAGGGACGCTCCCAGCCACCGGCCCTCGGTGGCCATCTTGGTGAGAATCATGCGGAGAAGTTGCGTCATGGGCGGCCTCCCCGTGCGTTTGGCCCGACGCCCGCGGGCGCCGGTGGGGGAATCGGCTCGGGCGCCGGCGGTTCACGCCCGCCGCCCAACGCCGCCATCTCTTCCAACGTCTCGACCTGCATCAGGTACGAAAGTTCGGCCACCGCCGCCCACTGCAGATTCAGTGCGATAATGTAGCTGGCGATGGCCTGCGTCAGATTCGTTTGCGCCACAATGATGCCCTCGAAGCCGATCAGCTCGGGCTGAAGCTGATGCAACTCGTAGACGCCGCGATAGGCTCGGGCGTAGTCGGGCAAGATCTTGTAGGCGTAATACTGCACCGTGATGCGGTTGGTCGAGTATTGGTTGTAGATGTTCGCCAGTTGGGCCGTCAGGTCCATTTCGGCCCGGCGAATCTGTTGCGTCGCCTGAATCAAACCACCGCGGGCGCTGATGATGTTGCCCCGGTTGCGGTCCCAAATCGGCAAAGGCAAGCCCACCTGCGTGTTGTAGCTGGTCGAGCGAGCGCCGGGCTGTGTGAAATCTTTCTGAGCCGTGAAATAAAGCACCACATCGGGGATGGGCGTAACTTCTTCCAGCCGCAAGATGTAGCGGGCTCGAGTCACCATGTTGCGCCCGATGAGAATATCGGGGTGAACGCTCAGCATCCGGGCCAGGGCTGCTTCGTAACTGACCACGGGCACCGGCATATCGGCGCGTCCGGCCACGGGCGCGATCGGCATCCGCGGCAGGCCCATTTCGGCGGCCATCGCCTTCCAGGCGCTGACATAGGTGTTTTTCGCTGACACCAGTTGTGTCTTGGCCACGTCAGCCAGCCCGCGCAATTGCCCCGGCTCAAAGCCCGCGGCCTCGCCGGCGGTTTTCAGCCGCGAACGCTGAATGCGATAAACCTCGTCGGCCAATCGCACCAAGGCGCTGGTGACAATCACGTTTTCCTGGGCCACCAACACGGCGAAATAGTTTCGTTTCACTCGAGCGAACACTTCCATCCGCGTGCGCCGCAAGGCCAGTTGGGCGTTGATGACGTCGACATTGGCCGCCGACCGGGCCAGGTTCAATTTGTTCGCCGTCTTGACCAGTTGGCTGACGTACATGCCCTGGTAATTGCGGTTCTGCGAAGAGCCAACCGTGTCGGACTCGTAGCCCACCGTCGGGTTGGGATGCAGCCCAGCTTGGATGGCAAGACCCTCCATCGACGTAATGTTGGCCCGCGCCTGAATGAGGAGCGGATTGTATTGATCCGCCAGTTCCTGCAATTGCCGCAGCGACATGGCGGGCCGCTCGGGCGTGGGGCGCGGAATCTCGAGCGGCCACACCGGAGGCAAATCGGGAAACAACTTATCGATTACCCGGCTGCGCGCCCCGGGATTCTCGGGATCGAATTCCGGCAGGGCGATGTGCGGCGCCCGTGCGCCTGGCAGGTCGGGCGGCAGTTGCAACCGTTGCGAGAGCGCCGTGCTTTCGACATCGCGGTCGAGTTCTTCGTTCGTTCGCCGCTGCCGAGACGGCATCGGTTGTGCCTCCGCCTGCGGCCGCGGCGGCGGCTGTGCAGTACGCCGGGCGGTGAGTCGCACCGGCTGTGGCTGTGGTGCGGCGGGGGCCGGCGCCGCCGTTGGCTGCGCGGTCGTTGCCGCGGCGGCAGCCGAAGCTGCGGCGTCGTTCAGCTCGCGCCGGTCGACGTGGATGGTGCGGCACGACGCTTGCCCCAGCGCCATGGCGCAGCAGAGCGCCGCTGCCTTGCTTCGCGCAAGCCGGCCAAGGACAATCAGAGATGACGCGTGGGAACGCGGTGGCGCTGAAGGGCCCTTCAGCCGCCGGGAGATTCTGCGCATTCGTCGAGTGTTTATCGGTTATAGAAAGCATGCCGATAAAATGTTTTGCGACGAATAGGCAGGGTTTGGCGGCCAATGCTTTGGGGATTCAGGGTTTCACGGCTTGGGTACAGACAACTCAATTCCGCAGTTTGGCCTGCTACAAAACTCCTCGCTGGAAAGCCAACCCTTTCCGAAATGACAGGCTTTTTTCGTTGTCTTAAACACAACTCAACCGTAGACTTGCGCTTAGTAATCGAGCGACGCCATGCGTTTTGCTTGAGTCTCGTTTTCAGTCCTTGATGTCGACGCCAAACGCGTCGTTCGCTCATTTGCCCTAGACTTCGCCGGTTGGCCATCCCCTCATCCCTCAACGCTGAACGCCGAGCTCTCCCGTGAAACAGCGCATCGCAATCGTTCTGGGGCTGGTGACCATCGCTGCTGGGGCCGCCGCCGTCTGGTGGCTTGGCGCCGAGCGGCTTGCCGCCTGGCGTAACCAAGGCGCGGGCGAGGAAGCGACGGTGCCGCTCCGCGAAGCGACCGATTTGCCGCTTTATATCGACGTCTTGCCCGAGGTGGTCGAACTCAGCGGCATTCGCACCGCGGAGGTCAAAAAGCCGACCCGGCCGAGAATTTTAGAGCTTCGCGGGCAACTCAATTTCGATCCCAACAGCCTGGTTCACGTGCATGCCCGGTTTCCCGGGCAAGTGATCGAGTTGGGGACGGTGCCGGTCACCAACCCCAATTCGCTCACCAGCGGGCTGATGCACACCGAGCGCGCGTTGGCTTTTGGCGATCATGTAACCAAGGGGCAAGAGCTTGCCAAGCTCTGGAGCAAAGACCTGGGCGAGAAGAAAAGCGAACTAGTGACCGCCCTCATTCGTTACCGCACCAATCGCCTGACTTCGCGCCAGTTCAAAAAGGCCGAGAAGGACGCCGCCATCGCCAACCGCGCGGTCCGCGAGATCGAACGCCAGATGGAACAAGACGCCACCGACATCGAACGGGCGCGAATGACGCTCCTGAGCTGGGGACTGCCGAAGGAGGCCATCGACAGGGTCGAGGCCGATGCCGAGCGCATTCATCGCGATGGCGGCACGCGCGACATCGCGCTGGAAAATGAATGGGCCCAGGTATCTATTCTCGCGCCGATGAACGGCACAATTGTCGAAAAAAACGTGGTCGAGGGCGGACTGGTCGACACCGACGACGATTTGTTCAAAATCGCCGATCTCAGTCGGCTGCGCGCGGTGTTGCACGTTTACGAAGAAGATCTGCCGTTCTTACAAGAAATGGAGCAGCCGGTCCCCTGGACGATTCACATTACGTCTCGGCCCGACGCCCCGCCCATCTCCGGTTGGATCGATCAGTTGAGCGACGTCATCGAGCCGACCGAGCACATGGCGCTCGCCTTCGGCACGGTGGAGAACCCCAAGCACGATTTGTTCGCGCTGCAGTTCATTACCGCGCAGGTGGTGCTGCCCGAGGAGCCCAACTTGTTGGAAATTCCCACGCGCGCCTTGGTCGAAGACGGCGTGTCGAGCAACGTGCTGGTTCAGGTCGATCCACAGCGCAGCCGCTATGTGCTGCGGCGGGTATTGGTGGCGCGGCGGTATCACGATGTCGTTTACATCCGCAGCCCTCTGACCGACCAGCAGAAGCAGCAAGGGCTGGAAGAACTTCATCTCGGTGAATTGGTCGTTTCCGCCGGCGCCTTGGAGCTGAGAGCGGCGCTCGAGCAGGCGCGCCGCGCGGGAGAATCGAAGCAAGAGTGAGCAAGTATTGTAGGATGGCCTTCGCGGCCGCCTTCTCCGAGCAGAATCTTTGAAGGCCAATCGGCTGCCATGATCGCAAAACTCATTCAGTGGTCGGTCGGCAATCCGCTGATCGTGGTGCTGCTGGCCGCCGCGCTGGCGGTGGCGGGGGGCTATGCCTTCAGCCACGTCAATGTCGAGGCCTATCCCGACCCGGCCCCCGCCATCGTCGAGGTGGTCGCCCAATATCCCGGCCACTCGGCGGAAGAAATGGAACGGCTGGTGACCATTCCGCTCGAAGTGGCCCTGGCCGGCATGCCGGGCCTCAAGTACACGCGCAGCAAATCGCTGTTCGGGCTGTCGTATCTGAACAACCAATTTGAATATGGCGTCGACTATTTGCAGGCCCGGCAGGAAGTGATCAATCGGCTGATGATCGCCGATTTGCCCGACGGCGTGACGCCGCTGATATCGCCGCGCTCGCCCATTGGCGAAATCCTGCGATATCAGGTGACCTGCCCCAAAGACGTCCTGGGGCGCGACATCTATTCGCCGAACGATCTGCGGTCGCTACAGACTTGGACGCTGGAGCGAGAGTTCCGGCGAATACCGGGCATCGTCGATGTAATCAGTTTCGGCGGCACGATGAAGCGGTACGAAATTCATCCCGACCCCGATCGACTGAAAAAATACGGCATCACGTTGGAATCGCTGCAAGCGGCCATCGCCGAGAGCAATGCCAACGTGAGCGGAGACTACCTGGTGCAGGGAGAGACCGCGGCCATTGTGCGAGGCCTGGGCCTCATTGGCCGCGGGCGCGATCCGATGCAGCGCATTCTGACGATGAACGATCCGGTCGACGCCCACGACTATCTCCGCCGTGAAGAGCAGCGCCGGCTGCGGCAGATACGCCAGATCGTTATCACCACCACCAACAACATGCCGATCCGCGTGGGCGACGTGGTCGAAGGTGGTCCGCTGAAGCCAGGAGAGGAGATCGGTCTCTACGGCGTCGTCGTCGGTTATCACACGCGGCTGGGCAAAATGTCGCTGAGCCGCCCGCTGAAAGATGGCCGCGGCCGGGTTGTGGTCGACGATCGCAATGAGCGCATCTGGATCGACGAAGAAGAAGCCGTTCAGGGCCTGGTCTTGCTGCGCAAAGGCGCCGATTCGCTTCCGGCGCTCAAGCGAGTGAAGGCCAAGATCGACGAACTCAATCTCACGCCGGGTCGGCTGCCGCCCGGCATCAAAATCGAGACGTATTACGATCGCACCGACCTGATTGAAACCACCACGGAAACCGTCCACGAAAACCTGCTGGTTGGCATCATCCTGGTGACGGTGATTCTGCTGATGTTTCTCTCGAACGTGCGCAGCGCGGTCATCATCGCCATCAATCTGCCGCTGGCGCTGGTCTTCGCGTTTTTTGTGTTGTTTGTGCGTGACAAATCGGCCAACTTGCTTTCGATTGGGGCGGTCGATTTCGGCATCATCATCGACTCGACCGTGATCATGGTCGAGAACATCTACCGCGTGCTCAGCGGCGGCAAATATGCCGAGTTCAGCGTGCCCGAGCGAATTGTGCGCGCCTCGCACGAGGTGCAGCGCAGCCTGCTGTTTTCGACGTTGATCATGGTGTGCGCTTTGCTGCCGCTGTTCACCATGACCGGTCCCGAGGGGCAGCTTTTCCGCCCCATGGCCGAGACCTACGCCTTCGCGCTGGGGGGGGCATTGTTGCTTTCGGCCACCATCGCGCCGGTGCTCTGCTTGCTGTTGTTTCGTAATTTGCGGCCGACGCGTGACAACTTTCTGGTGCGTTTCTTGAAGCGCGGTTACCTGCGAAACCTGCAACGGTGCCTCGATCATCGCTGGGCGGCCATGACGGTGTTTGCCGTATTGATCGCCGCCACGGGGCTGCTGGTGCCGATGTTGGGACGCGAGTTTATGCCGCCGCTGGAAGAAGGACACATTTGGATCCGCGGCGTCTTTCCTGTCAGCATCTCGCTCGAACAAAACGCCGAGAAGTCTCGCCTGGCACGTCACCTGATGCGCAAGCATCCGGAAGTCGAGACCGTGGTCTGCCAGCTTGGCCGGCCCGAGTCGGGCACCGATCCGACCGGCTTCTACAGCGCCGAGTTTTTTGTGCCGCTCAAACCCTTCGAGACCTGGCCCGCCACCGTCGATCGTGCCGGTTGGCGGCGATGGCTGGGCGCGAAACGTCCGAGGACCAAATCGGAGCTGATCGCCGAAATGAGCGACGATCTGCAAAGATATTTGCCGGGCGCCAACTGGAACTTCTCGCAGGTGATTCGCGACAACGTGCTCGAGGTGCTCTCGGGCGTGCAGGGCGAAAACTCGGTGAAAATCATCGGGCCCGACCTCGATGAGTTGGAAAAGCTGGGCAACCAGGTGGTGGCCGCGCTGGGCGAAGTGCCCGGCGTCGCCGACGTCGGCTTATACCGTATTCAAGGCCAATGCAGCCTCGACTTGCCCATCGACCGCGACAAATGCTCTCGCTGGGGCATCAGCGTGGCCGACGTGAACAACGTCATTCAGGCGGCCATCGGCGGCAAAAAAGTGTCGGAGATGATCGAGGGCGAAAAAATCTACGACATCATCGTCCGCTGGCCCGAGCGGCTCCGCCAGGATGAAAGCGACATTTTGGATATCCCGGTCGACGTCACCGGGCATCGCGTGACCGAAGGCTACGCGGGCGGCTCTCCCTTCGTCGGTGCGGCGCAACGGGTGGCCGCCAGCGGGTTTTCCAGCGCTCTGCCATCGCTGACCGGCAGCCGCTCGATTCCGCTCGATTCGAGCATCGCGCCGCGCGAGCGGATGCGCGACCTGGTCACGCCGCTGGGCGACGACCCCGACGACACGCTCGACCCGCGGGGCGAATTCATTCGCCCCGGCGCGTCGATGATTTCGCGCGAAATGGGCAGCCGGTTGATCGCGGTCAAGTTCAGCGTGCGCGACCGCGATCTGGCCAGCGCGGTTGCCGCGGCCCAACAGCACGTCGCGCCACTGATTCCGCAAGGATATCGAGTCGAATGGAGCGGCGAGTTTCAGCAAATGCAAGAGGGCGAGCGCCGGCTCGCGATCATCATTCCCCTCTCGCTGGTTCTGGTGTTTATTCTGCTCTATCTGGCGTTCAAATCGCTGCTCGACGCCGTGGTGGTGCTGTTCAACGTGGTGGCGCTGTCGCTGGGTGGCATCTGGGCGCTTTATCTCACCGGCACCAATTTCAGCATTTCGGCGGCGGTGGGCTTCACCTCGATTTTTGGCGTGGCAATTATGGACGGCCTGCTGTTGGTCTCGTCGTTCAATCAACTTCGCGGTCAGGGCCTGCCGCTGCGCGAGGCGATTTTGCAAGGGGCCGAACGCCGGTTGCGGCCCGTGATGATGACGGCGCTGACGGCGATTTTCGGTCTGTTGCCCGCCGCCATTTCCACCAAGATCGGCGCGCAGAATCAAAAGCCGCTGGCGATCGTGGTGGTCGGCAGCATGATCACCACGCTGCTATTGACGCGTTACCTCATGCCAGTGCTCTATAGCTTCTACGGCGATCGCCAACCGCCCGAAGACAGCGGCGGCATGGCGCACTAGACCCGGCTTATTCTGCCGCCGCGGAAGCCCGAAGCGTAAGCGAGGCCAAGTCCGGTTCTCGTCCTCGCTTACGCTTCGGGTTGGTGTGGGCGGGTGCGCATTGCGGATTAAATCTCAGCCGGCTTATTCTGCGGCCGAGCGCTCGCCGCCAATACAATAGATCGCCCGGTCGCTTCGCAGCAAAAGCCGCCCCTGGCAAGGGGCCGGCGACGCCCGAAAGATTTCGTCGGGATCGACCTCGATTGTATTGCGAGCGACCAGCTTGAGGCGCGGCCCCGCTTCGATCACGACCACGGCGCCGTCCTCGGCCTGGAAGTACGCTCGTCCGGCCGCGGCGATAGGCGAGGCCGAAAAGTTGCCTTTCAGCCGGTCGGTCCAGAGTTGCGAGCCGCTGGCCGCGTCGTAGCCCACCACCACGCCGCCCATGCTCGAAACGACCAGGCAATCGCCCAGCACAATCGGCGAGGGCAGATCGCGGCCGACTTTGCGCGGTGTGTGCCACTGCATCCGCGAACCTGTCACGTCGCCCGACCCGCCCGGCGCCACGGCATAAACATCGCCGGCCAGGCCGTTGACGAGATAGACCAACTCGCCTCCGGGCGTGGCCGTCGGTTCACCGCGGCCGGCAAACCCCCGGCACGACCAGAGCAATTTGCCTGAGGCGGGGTCATAAGCTGCCACTCCTTCGTGGCCGTTGAGCACCAGCTCGCGGCGCCCCTGGGCTTCGATGACGACGGGCGTGCTCCAACCGCGGTGGTTGGGCCGCGGCACGCGCCAAGCTTCGTCGCCCGTGCGCTTCTCAAACGCCGCTAAAAAAGCGTCGCTGTCGGCGTCGCCGTTTTGAATCACCAGGTCATCGACAAGCACGGGCGAGGCCGCCGGTCCCCAAATGTTGTCGAAGGCGCCCAACGTCTTGCTCCAGAGCGGACGCCCTTCGAGTGTGTAAGCGTGCAGCCCAGCGTTGCCAAAAAAGGCCACGACCACTTCGCCGTCGGTGGCGCAGGTGGGCGAGGCGAAGCTGTTCATCTTGTGAAGTTGCTCTAGCTCGCCGGTGAACTCGATCTCTTTTTCCCAGAGCACACCGCCGTCGCGCCGGTTGACGCACAGAACGCTGCGGCGCCGGCCGTCGGCGGAGGTGGTGGTGAGAAAGACTTTGCCGTCCCACACGATGGGCGACGATTCGCCGCCGCCCGGCAGCGAGGTCTTCCAAATCAGGTTGCTGGCGTCCCAACGGACGGGCAGGTTCTGTTCATCAGAATGTCCATCGCCGCGCGGTCCGCGCCAGCGCGGCCAGCGAGGTTCGGCCTGGGCGGCTTGCGCGGCCAAAGAAACGACGCCCAGACAGAGAATCGCGGTGATACGGCGTCTATCGCTCGGCATTTGGCATGTCCTCAATCGCAGGCTATTTGGCCTTCGGCGGACGGCAATAGGAGAGGGCCAGCAGTGCATAGCCCGTCACCAGGTTCGGATCGCCCTCCAGCCAGCGGCTGTTGGTGTTGGTCCACGAGCCGTCGGTCTGCTGGCGCTGGGCCAGCTCGGCAATCAGCTCTTGGCGCCAAGGGTGCTTGGCGCCATCGGCATCGGTAAAGACCTCTTGCCCGAGCGCATCGAGCGCCTTGGCGAACGTGTGGTAATAGTAATACAGCCCGGCGTCTTGCATGCCGGGGTTGGTCTCCAGACTGTAATGTTTTTGCAGCCATTCGACCGCCGCCTTGACGCGCGGATCGTCGGGTCCCACTCCGGCGTAGATCATGCTTTTCAGCCCGGCGTAAGTCATCGAACCATAGCTGCGCAGGCCGCCGTTTTCGGTCGGGCCGGCCTGGCTCTCACCGCCCGCCGCCACGGTGTAATAAAAACCGCCATCGGGGTTCTTGGCCGGAAAGGCCGAGGTGTTGTGCTCGCTCTCCAAGTTCTGGCAGCGCGAGACAAAGATCAGGGCCTTCTTCATGGCCTCGTCGTCGGGACCATCGCCGGCGGCTTTCAGTGCATCGACCAAAAAGTTGGTGTTCGATAGATCGGGCCGCTTGTGCTTGCCGTAGCCGGCTCCGCCGTAGCTGAGGTCCGACGCGTCCTTCTCTTCGCCCTCGTCCCACTGCAGCCGCTTGATGAAACGGTCGGCATTTTTTAGCAGCTTATCGTAACGACCATCGCGGTTCGCCTCAGAGAAACAAAGAATGGCCAGGCACGTCTCGTAGTTTTGCACCGTGCTATCGGGGCGATAGATGCCGCCGTCGTCATGCACGAAGCCTTCGAGATACTTGAGGCTTTTGGCCACCAGCGGGTCGCTGGCCGAGAGGCCGCTGCGGAGCAGGCCGGTGGCAATCAAAGCGGTGACCGCCGGACCGGCCTGCCGGCTGAACGATCCATCTTCGGCCTGCCCCTTGTGCCGCAGGTAGTCGATTGCCTTGCCGGTGACCTTGGCCAGCGACGGTGAAGCGTCGGCTTCGCCTGCCGGCACCGGCGCCGCCATCGCGGACGAAACCATCAAAGCCGCTGACAAACATGCCCCGACCCGATACCGCGTTTGGCGACCGACCATGACCATATTCCTCATCGAAAGGTTTTTTTGAAGGGTGCCTCGACTCTGGCTGAATTCTAGCTTTCGCCCGCTCGCGAAGCCAGCCGCCTGGGGCCGACGGCCGCGGGGAAAACCTAACGGTCAGACGCGAGAAGCCAAGCCATCCCGGCGTCCCGGCGTTACGCATCGAGTAGCGTCAAGCACGTCAAACGAGCTGCACTTCGACCGGCACGTTCGCACTTTCTTTCCGTCTCTTCCCCGAGAGATAATTCAGCCGTTCAAAGCCGATCACGCGGCCTCGACGGTCTTTCATGAGCACAACATCGTCGTCAACTTCTTCGCAGATTGACTCTTTACTCGGGTCGTCGAACCAGACCGTCAATGTATTCCCGGCGCGGTCGTAGCAGACTCTCACCTTGTCCACAGGTCGTTTCCCTTCTTAATGCCGCGACGTCGGTCTTCATCAGCGGCGTTTGTGGGGAAGTTCTGGCCCCGCCCAAGCGCGACGGTTGGATTTTTTTAAGGCATCGGCTCGGGCGTTCAATGGGAAACGAAGAAGGAAGAAGGCTGCCCTGGCGGTTTGACCTGCCAGGGCAGCGGCGCCATTGACGCGCCCTTCGGCTTGATGCCTAAAAAAATCCGAAGATTGCTTCCCCGGGAAGCTCAGCATCGGTGGAGAGTTAAATTCGCAAGGTCGATCATTGCAGGGAGGCGGATAATTGCACTTTCCGCCCCGGCTCGCTATGCTTGGCGATGTTGCCTCCGTCAAACTTTTCCCTTAGGGAACTGGTGATGGCCGAATGCCGGGGCGCGCTGCACCAGCGGCATGCCTTTATCAACTTCCACGGCGCCGACCGCGAGGGGCTGGTGGTTGCCAGCCGCCGCGGTATGCTCAAAGCCAGCCTGGCGGGCATTGCCGGGCTGAGCCTACCCGAACTTCTCAGGGCGCGGTCCGAGGCGGCCACTCGCCCCGCTGGGGACTTCAAAAGCGTCATCCTGCTGTGGATGGCGGGCGGCCCCAGCCATCTCGACACCTGGGACCCCAAGCCCGAGCGGCCCTATCAAAACCGCGGGCCGTTCGGCGTCATTCAGACGGCGCTGCCCGGCGTGCTGCTGTGCGAGCATCTTCCCAAGCAAGCGGCCATGCTCGATCGCTTCACGCTCATTCGCTCGGTCGACGCGCGGCACAGCAACCACGAACCCAACACGGTCTTTCAGACCGGCAACATCGCCGCCGCCCCGCGCGTGAATCCCGAGGGCGACAAATACCCGGCCATCGCTTCGGTGGCCGCCAAGCTGCGCGGCGCCAAGAGTCCGGCGGTGCCGCCTTACGTGGCCTTCATGCGGTCGCGCTCGCACCTGGCGTTCGGCGGCTATCTCGGCAAGCGGTACGATCCCTTCATCGCCGGGCAGGCCGCCCGACTGCCCAGCTACGATTACGTGGGCAACGACACCGGGCAAACGACCGGCGGCGATTTGTTTCGCTTGCCCGGCGAGTTGAACCAGCAGCGACTGTTCGAACGCCGCTCGCTCTTGGCCGATTTCGACCGCCTGCGGCGCGATCTCGATCGCGACGGCTCGATGGAAGCGCTCGAAACGTATCACCAGCAAGCCTTGGAAATGGTCGTGGGTCGGCGGGCGCAAGAAGCTTTCGATTTGTCGCGCGAGCCCGAGCCTACCCGCGATCGCTACGGCAAGCACCTGTGGTGTCAGCAGGCGTTGCTCGCCCGGCGGCTGGTCGAGGCTGGCGTGGGGTTCGTCACGATCGACCTGAGCTATCACCCCGCGTCGGGCACCTGGGACACGCACGGCGACAACATTCCGCCCTACGGCGGCATCAAGAAAGGGTTGGGGCCGCTCTTGCCGCTATTCGATCATCTGCTCACCACGCTGGTTTCGGACCTGGAAGAGCGTGGATTGATCGACAACGTGCTGGTGATTGCCATGGGCGAGTTTGGCCGCACGCCGAACATGGGCACGCAGGGCAGCACCGACGGGCGCGATCATTGGCCGGTGGTGATGTCGATGTGTCTGGCCGGCGGCGGGCTGCGGCACGGCCAGGTGATTGGCGCCACCGAAAGCGACGGCGGGCAGATCGCCCATCGCCCCGTTACGCCGGCCGATCTGGCGGCGACGCTCTATCGCCATCTAGGCGTGCCGCTCGACGCCACCTATCTCGACAACCGCGGCCGACCGCGTTTTATCGTCGAGAACGACGGCCAACCGCTGCCGGAGCTCTTCTGAGCGTTTGTAGGGAATGGACGCCGTGCCGTTCTGCGCTGGATCAGGGAGTTGAAAGCAGTTCATCCCACGACTTCACCGTCAGAATTGCCTCTCCCATACGTTCTAGTCTTTCCACGTCCTGAATCGAAGTCAGCGCCGATTCGATGGAGCGGTCAGGAGGGCCAAAGAGCTTTCGCCCTTGCTTCAGCAGAAAGCGATGGCTCGTCTTGACGCAGCCTTCCTCCACGGCCTCGTCGTACGCCGTTGATTCGTGCATGACTCGTACTCCATAGTTGAATTCTACTCTCTGGCCACGACAGGTGTAAGCCAGCTTTCCCGTGATGCGGTCGCCATCGGCCTTCGGGCGCAGCAAAATGAGCACCGATCGCACCGGAACCTGGAAGCGCAGATGAAAGGCGGCATTGTAAAGGTGCAGTCGCGCTGGCACGCTCGGATCGGGCCCCGACTGAAAGTTCAGATCGACCACTTCCTCCAGCGGAGATCCGAAACCAAACGCCACGTCGGTGGCCGCTGAAACCGTCGAAAGATCGACATTCAGCGTCTGTGCCGGCGCGGTGCGCGGTAAGTCGAACACCGGCACGCAATCTTCCGGGCGGAGCGAAAGGATCTCCTTCAGCGTGGCATCAAACGGATAAGGCATGCCGGCACCAGGGGGCGAGGTTGGCCATCAGTATCCGGCGCTTGCCGCCCGCCGGCAAGCAGCGCAATCGGACGGTTTGAAGTCCGTCAAGCAAGCGGAACCATCCTGCAGCCCTGCGCCGCTCTGGGCCGAACTTTGAGCAATGAAAAACAGCGACGGAAGAAAGATTCTGCTTAAACGTTGCGTTGTCGGGTTCTCGAATTACAATCGCCATTGTAATTTGAGATGGCGGCGAAAAGGTTGCGCTTGCCTGACATATTTCGCCTGGAGAGGCAGACATGATGACGCGTCGCACTGGCGGCGATTCCACAGTTGCGCGCGAGAATGGCAGCTTTCGCAGGTCTCGGGCCGCACCAAACGCCGCGTTCCGTAAGCGGCGCCGGTTCGAGTGGCTCGAAACGCGTGTGTTGTTGTCGGCAACGCCTACCAGTATCGCCGTTAGCGCCTCGCCCAGCGCCGCCGTCTACGGTCAGCCGGTGACTCTGACGGCTACCGTCTCAGGTCCGCTAAGCGCCCCCTCGGAGGGAACCGTCGTCTTTTTCGACAACGGCACGCCGCTGGCGACGGCGCAGGTCAGCTCGGGCACGGCCGCGGTCGAAAACGTACGCCTGCCCGCGGGCGCCGATCTGATCACCGCTTCTTACGTCGACCCCAGCGGCAACTTCGCCTCCAGCTCCACGGAGGTCGGACCCCATTCGACGATCGAGACGGTCGCCGGAGGCGTCTTGCCAAACGACTTACCGGCCGTTGACGCCTCGATCTCGCCCCGGGCCGTCGCGGTCAATTCGTCGGGCGACCTGTTCATCGCCGATGACACCCTCAACGTCGTATTCGAGGTCAACCACGCGACGGGCATCGTCACCACGGTGGCAGGAAATGGAACGGCCGGTTTCAGCGGCGATGGCGGGCCGGCCACCGTGGCAGAGCTCTCCGGACCCCAGGCCATCGCCGTCGATTCGTCGGGACACCTGTTTATCGCCGACCAGTACAACAATCGCATCCGCGAGGTGGATTTGGCGACGGGTGTCATCACTACGGTGGCGGGAGATGGGCAAGGCTATGGCAGCTTCGGCGGGGACGGCGGCTCGGCCATCGACGCGGATATTAGCGGGCCCGCGGGCGTTGCGGTCGATTCGTCCGGCGACCTGTTCATCGCGGACTGGGGCAACGATCGCATCCGCGAGGTGAACCGCGCGACGGGCATCATTACCACCGTGGCAGGCAATGGAACCGCCGGATTCGGCGGCGACGGTGGCCAGGCTACCGCGGCGGAACTGCAGATGCCCGCGGGCATTGCGCTCGATTCGCTAGGCGACTTGTTCATCCTCGACTTCGGCAACAATCGCATCCGCGAGGTAAACCACGCAACGGGCGTCATCACCACCGTGGCGGGAAATGGAGGCTTGAATTTCAGCGGCGACGGCGGCCTGGCCACCGACGCGCAACTCAACCTGCCCAAGGGCATCGCGGTGGATTCATCAGGCGACGTTTTCATCGCCAGCTTCTTTGGCGCTCGCATCCGCGAAGTGGACCACACGACGGGCATCATCACCACCGTGGCGGGAAATGGAACATCTGGCTTCCGTGGTGACGGTAGCCCGGCCACCATGGCGGAACTCTTTTTTCCCACCAGCGTCGCGGTGGATTCATTGGGCGATTTGTTCATCGCCGACAACGGCAACAATCGCATCCGCGAGGTCGACTACGCCACGCGCGTCATCGGCACCGTGGCGGGGAATGGAACGCTAGATTTCAGCGGCGATGGCGGCCCGGCCGCCGCGGCGGAAATCGCGTGGCCGCAAGCCGTCGCGGTCGATTCATCGGGCGATCTGTTCATCGCCGACGCGTTGAACAGTCGCGTCCGCGAGATAAGCCATGCAACAGGCGTTATTGCAACAGTCGCGGGATGTGGAACAGCGGGCTTCAGCGGCGACGATGGCACGGCCACCGCCGCCCAACTCAACGCGCCCCAGGGCGTCACCGTCAATTCGTCGGGCGACCTGTTTATCGCCGACAGCGGCAACAATCGCATCCGCGAGGTAAACCTTGCAACGGGTATCATCACCACCGTGGCGGGAAACGGATCTCAAGGCTTCAGCGGCGATGGCGGCCAGGCCACCGCCGCCCAACTCACATACCCCGAGGGCATCGCCGTTGATTCGTCGGGCCACCTGTTCATCGCCGACGCATTAAACAACCGCATCCGCGAGGTCAACCTGGCGACGGGCATCATCGCCACCGTGGCGGGAAACGGAACAGGCGGCTTCAGCGGCGACGGCGGACCAGCCACCGCGGCGGAACTCGATCTGCCCGACGGTATCGCGGTAGATTCCTCGGGCGACTTGTTCATCGCCGACCCGAACAACCGTCGCGTCCGCGAGGTGGATTTGGCGACGCGTGTCATTACAACTGTGGCGGGAAGCGGAACACAGGGCTACACCGGTGACGGTGGCCCAGCCACCGCCGCGGAACTCGATCCTCCAACGGGCGTTGGAGTCGATTCGTCGGGCGACCTATTCATTGCCGACCCTAACAACGATTGCATCCGCGAAGTAAACCATGCAACGGGCGTCATCACCACTGTCGCGGGTACCGGAACGCAGGGCTTCGGCGGCGAAGGCGGCCCGGCCAGCGCGGCTGAACTCGCCAGGCCTCAGAGCGTCGCGGTCGATTCATCAGGTGATCTGTTCATTGCCGATCAGTCGAACAATCGCATTCGCGAGGTCCGGAGCGGCGCCGCTATGGTCAACGTGACGGCCAACACATCGATACCGTTCGTGGTAAACAACGCCGTCTACACCATCGGCTCGGGCGTCGTCAGCGTCTCCGCCGCGGACGGGTTGCTGCAAAATGACACCGGGCCGACGCAACTCGCGGTTGCCGCAGGCACCGAAGCCCGCGCCGAGGGCGGAACGTTTGCGTTCAACTCCGACGGCTCGTTCACCTTTACGCCGCCCGCGAATTTCTCCGGCTACGCCAGCGCCCCGTTCACCGTCACCGACGCTTCGGGCGACAAGGCCACGCACACCGTCACCGTGCTGTCGCAGCACGCCAGCGTTGTGTGGAAGTTTTACGAGCAAGTACTTAACCGCGCGCCCGATCCAGGCGGCTTGCAATATTGGACCAATTACCTCGACAACGGCGGCCAAACCGGGCAAATGGCCCTCGGATTCTTCGAGAGCACGGAGCTGCTCGACAACATCATCGGTAATGATTACCAGGAGTATCTGCTCCGCATGCCCGACGCCGCCGGGTTGGCTTATTGGGTCGGCGTCTGGCATGCGACGGGCGGGCCGGAACAGATCAAGGCTGGTTTCGCCGACAGCCCGGAGTTCTATCACTCGGCCGGCGGCACGCCGCAAACGTGGATCGCCGCGCTGTACCAGCGCATTCTTGACCGCTCGCCGGATCCGAGCGGCGAAGCTTTCTGGCTGAACCATTATCAGCAGCAGGTTGCCGCGGGCGTTGATACCGGCGCGGTGCGCCAGCAGATTGCCCTGGGCTTCTTCGACAGCCCGGAGGCGTACGGGCAAGACGTCGCCGGCTGGTTCCAGGAGTATCTCCTCCGCGCCCCAACCAACGCCGAGAAGGCACATTATGTAAGCCAGATGGAGGCCGGCGCCACCGACCGCACGATCGAGCAGGAGATCACGAATTTGCCGGAGTACGCCGGCAATCCTCCCACGCCCGGCGAGGGCATGGCCTCGCCTTTGCCCGACTACTATCAGACGCCGGCATCGGGTGTCTCCGCTCAGAGAGTCGTGGCGGCGAAAGACGCGCTCTTTTCGCAGCTTTAACCGCTGCGTCATGGACGACGACCGATGAGGTGGCCGGCACCCTGATCAAGGCGGTAAACCGGTTTCCCGTTATCGGCCACCGTTTTCAAGGAGTTGAAAGAAGCTCATCCCACGACTTAACCGTTTAACCGTCATGTCGTACGCCGTCGTGTTATGGTGACTTTCGATGCCGACTACTTGGCCCTGCACCAATCAGGCGTCGGCCACGCAGGCATTGCGTGGTGCCCGCAAGAGAAATATGGGATCGGCATGCTGGTGCAACTTCTCGACTTGCTCTACAGGGTTTCTGACTGCGACCAGATGCGCAGCCGTGTGGAATATCTATGAGCGCAGAGATCGCGAGCGCGTCGCCGCACCATCAATGGGGTTGTGCGCCTTCTTCGTCAACGGTGGGCAGTCGTAATAGAAGATGCGGTAGAGAGCGTGCTTGGGTCTACCAAGCCGCCGAAGATGCGAAAGGCACATGGCGTGCAGCCCTCTGGCGACTTCGCGCGGGCTGGCGTTGCCCTTCAGGCGCCGGTGCCGATAAAGGAAGAAACCTCCATCGACGAGAAATGCGGTGCGCATCATCGCCGCCACGAAGTGAAAAAAAATCCCCTGGGCTCGGCGGCCCCGCGATAATTTGGGGGTGCTTACTGCCAGGGGAACAATGATTCGTTTATGCTTGCTACTTGCGAGCCGGCACGCAAGTATACTTCGTTCACCCGACGGGTCAAGGTTTTGGCCCCGGCGATCGCTCCGCCCAGCCGCTTCGCTCTCCGACGGCGCGCCCCGTTGGGAGTGACGACTGGGTGTTTTCGGGATCGGTATCCCAGGGTTACCGCTGCGCTGCGCCGTGGGCTATCGAATCACGCCCGTACCGGGCTAAGCGCCCCGCGCGGCGGTGATGGCGCGGTCGTTTAGAAGAATGTGCACGCCGTCGGCCAAACTAGTCGCGGTCCCGGCGCGCCGGGATGACTCGACGGGCGGTCGCCGAGGGCGAGCGAATCTCCGCCATTTCGATGCGCCACGATCGGAGCAATCGTGTCGGCGGTTAGGCGACAGCAGTGCAAGATGCCCTCGACTCCGCCGTGGGCGTTGTCACGCTAGCCGCGCCGATTTAGCGGTGTAACGTCGCCACCATCCGGCCTCGTGCCGGTGGGGCGATGATTGGACGCTAGAAGCGCCCCCCTCGCACCCCTCTCGTTCGTTTTCCGTCCGGCCCGCCGCTTTCGCGGCGGGCCGGGCGGAAAACGAAAGGGGTTTTGGTGCGGTGGTCCGTCTAGCGTTCAATCATCGCCCGACCGAGACAAGCTCGGGTCGTGGCGCGATCGGCCGCCCCGAAGGGGCATGGGAGAATAGCAGGGGCAACGCCCCCAGGTAGAACACCACGCCAAGGTCGTCGTCGTTGCCCCAACGGGGCGCCCGCCGGAAAACCGAACAAGCCAGATTCGTGGGAAGCTGCAAGGAGCGGGCGAGGAAAAGGGGCCGGGGTTGGGGGGCGGGAAAAAACTGGCGGAGGAAAGTCAAAATGCAAAATGTAAAATGCAAAAGTTAGTATGGAGCTCACCATGGACCGCGGCTGAACGTCGCCGATTATGTGAACCCTCACCGAGCCTCTACCAAAGGGCGAGGACGTCTGGGTTCGTGACCTAAGTCAACCTTCGCGCGCACGGGAGATTCCCCCCGCCGGAGCAGAGGTAAAACGCGGTTTTTCTCGGGTTCGCCCGGCTGTTGCAAATTTGCAACTGCCGTCCGCGGCGAAGCCCGGAGAAACGACTTAGGGCGATTCCAATGGCCGAAGGCGGGCGCTTAAGACGCGAGGATCCCCTGAATCCCGAATGCCGAATCCCAAATCCTAAGCAAGCGCTTGCCTAAGCCAAGCTTGATATTTGTGACTGTGGCGGCAAAGCACACGCGGTGGGGCGTTCGACGGCTCGGTGTTACTGCGTCGACCGCATTTTGCGGAACGCCACGGAGGGCGTTCCCTACAGCGAGAATTATGGATACCATCGCTTCATGCCTGAAACGCTCGAATCCCTGACCCATCCCTCGCCCG
>DASVHB010000457.1:0-2602 GCA_036379195.1 Pirellulales bacterium | reverse complement strand
CCCCGTCGAACAATGGCTTCGCACCGGGCATCCTCACCTGGAACTTCGCCGAGAGCCGCCGCTGGACCTACGCCGTCGGCCTGTTCAAAAACACGTTCTTCACGCCCTTCGCCTACGGCGTGGGCAATGGCGATTACGCCGCCGACGGGCGATTTACGTTTGTGCCGTATTACGACCGGGCCTCGAACGGGCGTTACCTCTGGCACGTGGGCCTGGGCGGTTCGTGGCGCGAAAACCAAGACGGGCTGATTCGCTACCGCGCCCGCGGCGCCCTGCGCAACGGCCCCAACGCGCTCAACCCCATCTTTGCCGATACGGGAGTCTACCGCTCGAACGCCGAAGGCATTCTGGTGCCCGAGACCGCCATCGTGGCCGGCCCGTGGCTGTTTCAGGCCGAGTATGCGGCGACCTGGGCCACGCAATCGCTCACCGCCGCCAACGTGCCCGTCGGCACCACGTTTTACGACGGCTATTATGTCGAGGCGCTCTATTTCCTGACCGGCGAGCATCGGTTGTATGACTACCAGAAGGGGCTGTTTGGCCGCGTGATTCCGTTCGAGAACGCGGTGTTTGTGCGTCGGCCCGGCGGGCGACCGATCTTCATGACCGGGGCCTGGCAGGTGGGGCTGCGTTACAACGTCCTCGACCTGAACAACAAGGCGTTCAACGGCGGCCGTCTGACCAACATAACGCTAGGGTTGAACTGGTTTCTCAATCCCAATATGAAGCTGCAGTGGAACGTGACGCTCACGCACCGCGATGGCCAGAACAACACCGCCGACGGCAATGTCTACGGCTTTGGCATGCGGCTGGCGCACGACTTTTAGCCGGGACTACTCACCCCCGATGATTCACCGGCCCACACCAACCCGAAGCGCCAGCGAGGTGCCTGATGCAACTGGCCTCGCTCACGCGACGGGCCTCGATGCGTCTTTTAGCCGGGATTACTCACCCCCGATGATTCACCGGCCCACACCAACCCGAAGCGCCAGCGAGGTGCCTGATGTAACTGGCCTCGATCACGCGACGGGCTTCGATGCGTCATGCCGCGATCTGCAAGGGGAGTTCGGCCGCGTCAAAACGGGAGATCTTGCTGGGCCGTCTTCTGGCGATAATGCTCGCGGCATTCGGCTTCGCGTCCGCGCACAATGCGGCGGCCGTGCAAGGGACCCAACCCGGCGGTGATTACGGTCCACTGGCCCGCACCGGGCTGGTCGTCGCGATAGATCACCACCCAGTCGTGCGTGGCCTCGGCTTCATGCGCCCGCGCGGTGTTTGAGTAAAGCACAGTGAACCGCCGCCCGCCGCGCTCGGCGTGCCACACCGGTAGCCACGCCGCGCCGGTCGGGTTGAAGCGGCGCGGCGCCGCCTGCGGCAAGCGCCGCTGGTCGGCCAACTGGCGATACTCGCGGTCGAGGTCGAGCAACTCGCTCACCGGCGGCTGGTTGGGCTCGGCGGAGGCGGGCTGGCGAAACCGTTTGTCGGGCATGCGTTGCAATCGCGCCGCCAGCGACTCGCGTATCGCCCCGATGCGCTTAGCACCCAGGCCCGGCACGCGCCGCAGGCGCCCATCGTAGGCCGCCGCCTCAAGCTCTTCGAGCGTGGCCACGCCCAAGGTCGAGCGGATGCGCTGCGCCAGTCCAGCCCCCACGCCCGGCAGCGTGGCCAACAGCGGCTCGCCCTGCGATCGCTGGCGAAGGCGATCGAGCAATTGCAATTGCCCGGTCTCGAGCAATTCGGCGAGAGAGCGAGCCAGCGAATCGCCGATGCCTGGCAGATCGCGCAGGGCTTCGATGCCCGACTCGTGGTAAATCTCGCAGATGGGCCGGCCCATCCGCTGCACCTGATTCGCCGCTCGACGGTAGGCGGCGATGCGGAACGGATTGTCCGACTGACGCTGCAGCAGCCGGGCGACCTCGTTCAGGGCGGCGGCCACTTCGCGGTTGTCGAGCGTGGCAAATGGGGCAGTGGTGGGACGAGCTTGTGAAACCATGACACACACCGAACAAACAAGGCGTTCGGCCTGTCATGATTATACGCACGTACACTACAATTTTCAAGCAACTATTTGGCCCCCACCAACTGCTTCTTCTTGTCGGCGATGATCGTTTCCTGGATCGCGGCGGGCACGCGGCGATACTTGGAAAACTCCATCGTAAACGTGCCCTGACCCTGCGTCATGCTGCGCAGGTCAGTCGAGTAGCCAAACGTCTCGGCCAGCGGCACCTCGGCCTCGATCGTGGCGGTCGAACCTTGAATCTCGGTGGCCACAATCATGCCGCGGCGGCTGGTCAACTCGCCGGCCACGCTGCCCTGGAAGTTCGAGGGCACTTCGACCTCGAACTTCATCACCGGTTCCAAGAGCACCGGCTTGGTCTTCAAAAACGTCTCGCGGAAACAGTTGCGTCCGCAAATCTGAAACGCCATGTCGGAGCTATCGACTTCGTGATACGAGCCGTCTTCCAGCACCGCCTTGACGCCCACGATCGGGTAGCCCGCCACGGGGCCTTTGTGCAGCGAATCGCGGAAACCCTTTTCGACCGAGGGAATGTATTCCTTGGGAATGCGTCCGCCGATCACCTTCTCTTCGAAGATGAAGACT
>DASVHB010000456.1:0-3452 GCA_036379195.1 Pirellulales bacterium | reverse complement strand
GCTCAAGGCGTAAATATGCCACCCTTCGGCCGGCTCCGCCGTAATCGACAGCCGCACCTTGCCGCCGGGCGTGGCTACTTTTGGCGAGATCGAGCCGTGGAACTTGACATCTTGGCCTTGGAATTCGCCGGGCGCCGGCGCAGCGAACGCCTCAGCGACGGCGGGCGCCGGTTTGTCCGACGAGGCGGGCTTTTCGCGGGCGAAGACGGCCGAAAACGGATAATCTTTCGGCGGATTGCAGTTCTCAGCATTGCAAGACTGCGCATAGACCTTGCCGGCGATCTGCAGCGTCTGCACGTCGACATCGGCGGCAAACTTCAGCGGCGCGGCCCACGTGACCGTGCCTTCGTGTTCTTCGAGTGTCAGGCCGGGAAAGGCCAGGTCGTCGACGTGCTTGCGCGGCGCGGGGTCGGCCTGAAAGTCGCCCGCCAGGCTGACGCCCTCGTTCTTGCCGAGCTTCAGATTCGAGCGAATCGGGCCGCCGGGCGGCTGGGTGATCGAGTAGATATGCCAACCGTCGTCGATGGTGGCCGTGATGTAGAGCGTGCCGGTGCGCCCCGCGGGTTCGGCGGTAAACACCGCCTTGATCGTCACGGGATCTTCGGCGGGGGCCTGGGCCGATCCGCCAAGGCCGATGCCATCGAAAAGATTGGTCTGCGCCCGCAACCGCGCCGGAGCGCAGCAGATCGCCGCGGACCAGACCGCCAGCGCCAGGAAAATCCGAAGTTGTCGCATCGGCTTGCGTCCTTTGCTTCGATAAGTCGTTGCCGGAAGTCGTTGCCGGCTTAAGCTTTGATTTTAGAGTGCGGCGGAAAACCGGGTCAATGCCGTCACCGGGTCGTGGCCTAAAGTTGTGTTGCTGATGGGCAATCTGACATTAACCCGAAGCGCGAGCGAGGCAGAACCAGCCCACGGCCTCGCTTGCGCGTCGGGTTAGTGTGGGCGAGCACCGCACGATTAGAACACCACCTCTCCGGGAGTGGAAATTGCCATCCGTAATTTCAAATTTCAGCCTCTGTAGGGAACGGACTCCGTGCCGTTCCGTGAACTGCGATTAACATCAGCTCCATCCCTTGGTGGCGTTCCGCCAAAGGGCAGGGCAAAGTCGCGCCGCCTGCCGCGGAACGGCACGGAGTCCGTTCCCTACAGAGGCTGCACGTGCCAAAGGAAACAGTACCCGTCATCACTCCAATCGTTACATTAGTTTCCCCCCGCGGGGAACGTTCGCCACCTCATCATCGACCACCCACTCGACAATTCGCCAATCGAGCCAGCGGCGGTCGGCGCCTTGGCGGCGGCCCACAAAACCCAAATGCCCCCCGCTGGCGACAATCTCAAGCCGCACCGCCGGGCATTCGCGCAGCAGCTCAAGCGAGGCGGCGGGCACCAAGGGATCGTCTCGCGAGGCAATCACCAGAGCCGGCAGGCGGATGTTCTGGCAGACCCGCAGCGAACTGGCCCGGCGATAGTACTCGTCGGCTCCGCCAAAGCCAGAAACCGGCGCAGTATAAACATTGTCGAACTCCCACAGCCGCCGGGGAGTTTTGGGCCAGTCGGCGCCTGGCAAATCGGGCAGCAGCTTTCGCCGCTGCCGGACCTGCGCGATCAGCCGCCGCAAGAAATGTCGCTCGTATAGCCGGTTTCGCCGGCGGCTGATGTGCTCGACGGCGGCCGTCAAATCTGCCGGCGGACACACGGCCACCGCGCGGTCGAGATGTCCGCAAGGCTGGTCGGCGGTCTCGCCCAGCAGTTTTAAGGCGATGTTGCCGCCCAGCGAAAACCCCACCAGCGCCACCGGCGAGCCGGGGCAAAGCGCGGCGATCGCCGCCAACGCCGCCGCGGCGTCTTCAGAGCGGCCGCTGTGATAGGGAAAGCGAGCCAGCGTCATACCGGCCCCGCAGCCGCGCAGGTCCATGCGGAACGACCGCACGCCACGCCGCTGCAGCTTGACGGCGATCCGCTGCATGTACGTGCTCAGATGACTGCCGCCGAGGCCGTGAATCAACAGCGCCGCCCGATCGCCCGCCTGCCACGCCTCGGGCATGTCGTCGTGCAGCACAATGCGATCGCCGTCGGGCAAGCAGACGATGTGCTGGCGCGCGCGATAGGCAAACCGCGGCCCAGGCAGATAGGCCCCGGCCAAGGTTTGCACGTGCCCGCCGCGCAGCAGCGGGTGCGGTCGGAAATGTCGAACGACATCGGCAATCATCGCTCCTCCGTTTCTTGATCATAGCCCTGGCCGGGCCGCGCGAATAGAATGGCAAGATCATGAACGAAGCCACCGACTACGATGCTCATTTTCTCGAAGGCGTCGAGCACTTCAACAAGTGCGACTTTTTCGAGAGTCACGAAGCCTGGGAAGAACTCTGGACCGAGCACTTCGGCCCTTCGCGCAAGTTTCTGCAGGGGTTGATTCAGGCCGCGGTGGCGCTGCACCATTTTGGCAACGGCAATATTCGCGGGGCCAAGAAGCTCTATTACGGCAGTCGCGGATATCTCGAACCGTATCGGCCCAAGCACATGGGCATCGATCTCGACCTCTTTCTGGCGCAGATGGAAGCCTGCTTTGGCGAAGTGATTGCCAGCCAAGAGGAGTTTCCGCAGATCGAGATTGCGCCCGATCTGATTCCCGAAATTCACCTTGATCCGCCGGCGCCGCACGCGCCCGCGGCGGAAGCGTCGCATCCATGAGCGGGCTGCCCGACGATTTTGTTTTTCGTCCCGACGAGTTCTCCGGTCGGGCGCGGCTGTTTCCCTTGCCCAACCTGGTGATGTTTCCGCATGTTTTGCAGCCGCTGCACGTGTTCGAGCCGCGCTATCGCGAGCTGCTGGCCGACGCCCTAGAGGGCGACCGGATGATGGCGATGGCGGTGCTCAAGCCCGGCTGGGAGGCCGACTACGAGGGGCGTCCGGCCATCCACCCGGTGGCTTGCTTGTGCCGCGTGGTCACGCATCAGGCGTTGGAAGACGGCCGCTCGAACCTGCTGCTGGTGGGGCTGCGGCGGCTGGGCGTGGTGCGCGAGCTGCCGCCCGAGCGGCCGTTTCGCGAAGCCGAGGTCTTGGTGCTCGACGACTATTATCCCGCCGAGTCGGGCGGTAGCCGGCCCGACTTGCAGCGGCGGTTGATCGACCAGTTCCGCCATCTGATGCCGAATTTACAAGAGCTGCACCAGCAACTCGACGAAGTGCTGGCCAACGACGTTCCGCTGGGCATGCTCACCGATATTCTGTCGTTTACGCTGAAGTTCGACCAGGCGGCCAAAGAGCAATTGCTGCGTGAAACCAACGTCGATCGCCGGGCCCAGCGGCTCTTGGAAGCAATGCAAGCGCAGGGAGCGTTGGATCAAACCAGCGCCAGGTTTCCGCCCGACTTCAGCGAGAACTGAATAGTCTTGCGCAAGTGGCGGACGTCCCCCGGAGTCGCGCTTCGCTCCGCGAAAGTAGCGCTACTT
>DASVHB010000455.1:0-4263 GCA_036379195.1 Pirellulales bacterium | reverse complement strand
GGCACGATCGCCGTCGAGGGCCCGCTGGGCAAGCTCGAATGGGCGTTCCGCCGCGAGGTGGGCGTCGCGGTTGACGAAGCCGGCAAGCAAGTTTCAGTGACGCGCGATGGCGAATCGCGCACGGCCCGCGCTCTGCAAGGACTCAGCCGCGCCCTCATCCAGAACATGCTCAAGGGAGTCACCGAAGGCTACGAAAAGCGGCTGGAGATCGTGGGCGTCGGCTATCTGGCCGCGGTGCAGGGCAGCACGCTGCAACTGCGCGTCGGCTTTGCCAACGAAGTGCACAAAAAGATTCCCGCGGGCTTGAAAGTGACCTGCCCCGACCAGACGCACGTGGTCATCAAGGGATCGGATAAGCAGTTGGTGGGCCAGTTTGCCGCCGAAGTGCGAGCGGTACGCAAGCCCGAACCATACAAAGGCAAGGGCATCCGCTACGACGGCGAGCAAGTGCGCCGCAAGGCGGGCAAGGCCATGACCAAGTAGAGTAGCGTGTAAGTTTATGAACCACGAAAAGACCATCTCGCATCAACGGCAGCGGCGGGGATTCCGCGTGCGCAATCGCATCAAGCGAGATTCGACCCGCCCTCGGCTAAGTGTGCATCGCAGCCACAAGCACATGTACGCCCAGATCATCGACGACGCGCGGGGCCACACCCTGGTGGCGGCCAGCACGGTTGACAAGGCGATCGCGGCGGACGCGGCCTATGGCGGCAACAAAAACGCCGCCCAAGCCGTCGGCAAAGCATTGGCCGAGAGGGCCTTGGCGGCCGGCATCAAAGAAGTCGCCTTCGACCGCCGCGAGTACAAGTATCACGGGCGGATCGCCGCCCTGGCCGAGGCCGCCCGTGAAGCCGGCCTGGCGTTTTAGTTTGCTGAACCTTGACGACAATCCTGAACCCTTAAACCCTGAACCCTATGTCTACTGGCAGCGGCGGCGGTCGTGGTGAACTGATCGATAAGGTCGTGAAGATTCGGCGTTGCGCGGCCGTGGTGAAAGGCGGGCGCCGCTTCAGTTTCTCGGCCATGGTGGTGGTCGGCAATGGCCGCGGCAAGGTGGGCTGGGGCTATGGCAAAGCCAACGAAGTGCCGCCCGCGGTCGAGAAGGCCGTCAAAGACGGCAGCCGCAACATGGTCGAAATTCCCTTGGCCGGGCCGACCATCCCGCACACCGCGCAAGGCCAGTTTGGCGCGGCCCTGGTAGTGTTGGTGCCCGCCGCCCCGGGCACCGGGGTCAAAGCCGGCAGCAGCGTCCGGGCGGTTTGCGAAGCCGCCGGCATCCACGATATTCTTACCAAAAGCTTCGGGTCTACCAATCCGGCCAACCTGGTCAAGGCGACTCTGCAAGCGTTGCTCAGTCTGCGCTCGAAACAAGACATCGAGCGGCTACGGGGAGTCACACTCTAATGCAGCTTCACGACATTCATCGCGGCATCAAAAAACACAAACGGCGGCTGCGCGTCGGTCGTGGTCCCGGTTCGGGCCGCGGCAAGACCGCCGGTCGCGGCCACAAGGGACAGGGGCAACTGGCTGGCTGGACCGCCCATCCCGCCTTCGAAGGCGGCCAAATGCCGCTGGTTCGCCGCGTGCCCAAGCGCGGCTTCCACAACCAGTGGGCCGAGGAGATCAAAGCCATCAACGTGGGCGATTTAAACGAGTTGTTCGACAGCGGGGCCGAAGTGACCATCGAATCGCTCAAGGCGCTGGGCAAGCTTAAAGGGCGTTTCGACCAGCTCAAGGTGTTGGGGGGCGGCGAGCTGACCAAGAAGCTCAAGATTTCGGCCCACCGGTTCAGCAAGTCGGCACTCGAGAAGATTTCAGCGGCCGGCGGCGAGGCAGTGGTCTTGCCCCCAAAGGCCCCCGTCGTCAAAAATCAGAAGAAGGCGAAACAGACCGCTTGAACCCTTGCCGAGGCAGGCAAAAAATGTAGGGCAAAAAAATGAGAGGGAGAGATTGTACTTGTCTTCTCGTCATTTTTTTGCCCCCCATTTTTTTGCCATCTTGCTAGAGGTTGATTCCGACGGAGCGCACTATGTGGGAAAAAATACGCATCGTCTTCACTATCCCTGAGCTGCGCCGCAAAATCCTGCTCACGCTGGGGTTGCTGGCCATTTATCGCGTCGGCTCGTGGATTCCACTGCCGATCATCGACCAGTCGAAGAGCCTGTTCACCTCCAGCGGCGACGCCGGTCTCGGCAAAATTCTGGAAAACGTGGCGACGTTTAGCGCCTCGCAGCTCGACAACGCCACCATCTTCGGCCTGGGCATCATGCCCTACATCTCGGCCTCGATTATCTTCCAGTTGCTGGGCAGCGTTTGGAAGCCGCTGGAAGAGTTGCAGAAAGAAGGCGAGAGCGGCCGCAAAAAAATCAACGAATACACCCGTTACGCCACCGTCGTGCTGTGCGTGTTCCAAAGCTGGATCTATGTCAAGTTTCTGGTCGGCCAGAACATGATTGACTCGCAGTTCCTTGTGGGCGGGGCGTTGCCGCTCTCCTGGTATTTCGTTTCGGTGATGACGATGACCGCCGGCACCGTGTTTCTGATGTGGCTGGGCGAGCAGATCGACGAGTTCGGCATCGGCAACGGCATCAGCCTGTTGATTATGGCCGGCATTCTCGCGCGCATGCCCAAGGCCGGTTACGATCTGCTCAAGCCGCTGCTCACGGGCAATCTGGTGCTCGAAGGCGGCACCGGCGAGATGGGCGTCGCCAAATTGATGGTGCTGGCCATGCTGTTTGTGGCGGTGGTGGTGGGCGTGGTGTTCATCACTCAGGGCCAGCGCCGCATTCCCACGCAAAGCGCCAAGCACGTTCGCGGGCGGCGGGTCTACGGCGGCACGCGGCAATATCTGCCGCTGCGGGTGAATCAGGCCGGCGTGATGCCCATCATCTTTGCCAGCAGTCTGCTGATGTTTCCCGCGCTGGGTTTCGATATGCTCAACCGCGTCTATCCGACGGCCTTTTTCCGCGAAGCCCAGGACTCGCTGCAATCGTACACCGCCTACACGCACAACGTGCTGTATGTGGTGCTGATTTACTTCTTCTGCTATTTCTGGACGGCCATCACCTTCAACCCCAAAGACATGGCCGAAAACCTGAAGAACTTCGGCACCTTCATTCCCGGCTACCGGCCAGGCAAACGTACCACCGATTACCTGGAGAAGGTCATGGTGCGCATCACCTACGTCGGGGCGGGCTTTCTGGCCCTGGTGGCGATCATGCCGATGCTGGTGGCCAACATGGCCAACATCGACTTCACGCTGGCCAGCTTTTACGGCGGCACCGGCTTGTTGATCGCCGTCAGCGTGGCCTTCGACCTGGTGCAAAAGATCGACAGCCATTTGGTCATGCGGAACTATCGGGGATTGCTCGAAAAGTAGCCCAGGGTGACCATGCGGATAATCTTCATCGGTCCGCCGGGGGCCGGCAAAGGCACGCAGTCGCAGCGCCTGGTCGAGCACCTGGGAATCCCACACCTTTCGACCGGCGACATGCTGCGGCAGGCCGTCGTCGACCGCACCCCCACCGGCGTGCTGGCCGAGCCTTACATGGACGCCGGGCAGCTCGTGCCCGACGAAATCATTCTCCAACTCATGGACGAGCGAATGCGGAAAGGCGACTGCGGTCGGGGCGCGCTGTTCGATGGCTTTCCCCGCACGTTGCGGCAGGCCGAGGCGCTGGACCGGATGTTGGAAAAGATGTTCGGGCAGGCGCTCGACGCCGCCTTGGAAATGAACGTGGACGACGCCGAGATTATCCGCCGCCTGAGCGGCCGCCGCCGCACCGACGACCGGCCCGCGGTCATTGCCGAGCGGCTAAAGAGCTATTGGCATGAAACCCGTCCCTTGTTGGAGTATTATCGCCAGCGGGGCGTGCTGCGGGTGATCGACGGCATCGGCACCCAAGACCAGGTGTTCGACCGCATCAAGGCGGCGCTGGCGTCGCGACCTGGTAGCCCCAGCACACCGTGACGGGGAAGCACTGCATGGGGCAAGCGAGTTCAGCGTGATCAATCTCCGTTCGCCGCGTGAAATTGCGTTGATGCGTCAAGCCGGACTGCTCGTCTGGCAAGCGCACCAGGAAGCGGCTGCGCTGGTTCAGCCCGGCGTCACCACCGCCGAGATCGACCGGGCGATCGAAAAATTCTTCGCCGCGCACAACGCCACGCCGCTGTTCAAGGGGGTGAAAGGCAAAGTGCCCTTTCCCGCCGTGACATGCATCTCGATCAACGAAGAAGTGGTGCACGGCATTCCCGGCGCCCGCC
>DASVHB010000454.1:0-5806 GCA_036379195.1 Pirellulales bacterium | reverse complement strand
CTGTCAGCCATCTTTCTGTCATGTAGGGTGGGCCGAGCTTGCGAGTCCCACCTTCGGCCGCATGGCACCCTGCATCGCCGCGCCGGCTAGGAATGGTGGGACTCGCAAGCTCGTCGCCACCCTACGGTCGCATGCTTGTGCTAACTTGCGCGACACTCGCAAATCACCGAAGTCGTATCCGCCGACGATCGGCGTCGTGCGGCGCCACCTGACCGATGACCATGCCGCTCAGTTCGCTGTGAGATCGCAAGCGCGAGATGAATTCATCGGCTTGGTCGCGCGGCACACCTAGCAGCAGGCCGCCGGAGGTCTGAGGGTCGAACAGCGCGGCATACACCGCCGCGTCCGACGCACAGGCCGGGCATGAAGTCGCATTCGATTTCGCGCGAGGTTGGCTAGAGCGGTGATCTTCGATTTCCGTCTCGGCCGCTCGGTTGGCCGGCGCCAGCGTGCTCTCGACGCCATCTTGCAAAAGCTCGGCGACGCCGGGCAACAGCGGTATGTTATTCAAGTCAAGCTCCGCCGCCACGTCGCTGGCGCGCAGCATTTCGAGCAGATGCCCGGCCAGGCCAAAACCGGTCACATCCGTGACGGCGGGCAGGTCAAATTCGTGGGCTATTTCAGCCGCCGCTTGATTACTTTGTAAAAGCGACCGCATGAGCGTTTCCATCCAAGCCGCCTTGCACTGCGCACGCATGTGGGCGGCGAGTAAAATGCCCGTTCCCAGCGGCTTGGTGAGCACCAGCAGGTCACCCGGCCGCAGGCCGCTCTTCAAACGCGGCCGCGTGGCGCCGGCGTCGGCCAGCATCGAATAGCCAATGGTGAGCTGATCGGCTTCGATGGTGTGCCCGCCCACGAGCGTGGCCCCGGCCTGCCGCAACTCATGCAGTCCGCCGGCCAGCAACTCGTAAAGCAATTGCTCTTGCTGCCGCGATGGTCCAACGGGGATCGAGGCGATGGCCATCGCCGCCAGCGGCTGGGCGCCCAGGGCGAAGACATCGGAAAGCGCATTGAGCGCCGCCACGCGACCGACCAAATACGGATCGTCGAGAAAGGCGGGAAAGAAATCGACCGTGGCCACCACCGGGCGGCCTTCGGGCGAGCGGACAATCGCCGCGTCGTCGGGCGACTCCAGACCCAGCAGCACGTGCTCAGATTTAGGCACATCGAGCCGCGCGAGCACCTGCGAGAGCACCGCGCCGCCCACCTTGCTGCCGCAGCCGGCGCAACGCATCGCCGAAGCGGCCTCAGGCGCAGCCGCGAGCGTCGGCGCCGGCATGGGCCGATAATCCTGGTGCTTGTCCATGAAGCGGCTGTCGATATAGTCCTTCAGCTTCCAGCACCAACGGGCGTGCGCGGCCAGGCCGCGATAGCTAAAGATCGCTCGGCCATCGCCGGTGGCCATCAGCGATAAAAACCCACGTTGCGGGCGATATTCGACCAACGGCTGGCCGGCGAGCATTCGCTGCGCGTTTTCCCACAGCACGGGACCTTGCCGCACGGCGTAGACGCCCGCCTTGGGCCGCGGCCGCTCGCGGCAGGTGCCCGAATCGCCAACGACAAAAATCGGCGCGTCGGCTACGGTCTGTAATGTCGGTCGGACCAATAAAAAGCCGCGTTCGTCGGCGGGCAAACCCAGCACGGCCAAGAGCGGCGGCGGCTGCGCGCCAGTGGCCCAAATCGTCAGATCCGCCGGGCGCGTCGATCCGTCGTCCAGTGCGATCTGTCGATCGGCGACTTTTGCGACGGATTGTTTGAGCAGCAATTGCACGCCGCGCGCGGCCAGCTCGCGGCGGGCCAGCTTCACAGCGCGGGCCGCCGCGCCGAGCATGATCTCGTCGCCGCTGTCAATGAGCGTCAGTTGATAGCGCAGCGCCGGCCAACGCCGCTCAAGATGCGAAGGCAGACAGAACGTGATTTCGACGCCTCCGGCGCCCCCGCCCACGATGGCAATCTGCACCATTTGTTCGCCCGCCTCTTGGCCCAGCCGCGCCAGTCGCTCGTCGAGCCGAGCAATGAACGTCTGCATCGGCTTGATCGGCAGCACCTCGTCGCGGGCATACTCGGCGCCCTTGGGCACCGAACCAACGCCGATCGAAAGCACGTCGAACGGAATGGGCGGCCGGTCGGCGCAGAGCAACTGCCGTTCGGCAAGGTCGAGTCCCGTGACTTCAGCTTGCAGCAGCCGCGCACCCGCCGCGGAGCACAGCCGCACCAGGTCGATGTGCATTCGCTCGGGCGGGTAAAGGCCAGCGAGCGTGCCGGGCAACATGCCCGAATAGGTGGCGACCGAAAAATCAGAAACGCACGTCAGCCGCACACCCGGCAGCGGCTTCATGCGCCACATACGCAGCACATGAGCATTGGTATGGCCCAGGCCCAGCAGCACCAGGTCGCGATCGGGCAGCGTGCGATTCATCATCCACGGCGTGGAATTGGCCTGGCGCACCAGAAGCGGTTCATGGCGCCATTATACACCGGCCCGCCGCGCTGCGTCAGGCGCGTGGCGGCTGGCCCGGATTATTCATCAGCCCTGTGGTATGCCTCCCACGGTGGTCGTACAACAACCCGAAGCGCAAGCGAGGCAAATTCATTGACGGGCCTCGCTTGCGCTTCGGGTTAGTGTGGGCTGATGAATATTCCGGGCTAGCGGTTGCGGGTAGTGTCCTAGTCGTGAAGCGCTGGCATAGGTCATGTGGCACAGCCGCCCTCGGCTGTGGCCCGGTCAACACCGTCGTAGGCGGCGAATCACAGCCGAGTGCGGCTATGCCACATGTCCGAGAGATCAGCATCAACTTACGGCTTGCACACTACCCAGCAGTGGCAACGCTTGCGGCGCGGGCTGCCGGCACGGTAAAACCAGTGTGCGGGCGATTAGCTCAGTTGGTTAGAGCGCCACGTTTACACCGTGGATGTCGGGGGTTCGAGTCCCTCATCGCCCACTTACACCAATTCGGTCAGCAGCAATTCGGCTGCTTGCTCGTTGACGCGCTCGGCTTCTTCGTGCAGCTCTTCGATTAGTCGCTCAAGATTGGCTGTCACTTGGTGCCGAATGCAACAAGCCTGCGCCACCGAGGTCGACGCGGTCGTGAAATCGCCCACCGCCGTATCGGCCGTGGTGGCGTTTGCGCCGCCCACGGCCAGCGCCAGCCGGCGCGCCCAGCGGTCCCAGTAGAGCGAACCGCCAAACGACGGTTCGTCGGTCCCCGTGATGCGCCATCGTTGCTTGCCAGTGGTCATGGGCGATGCCGTGGATGCAGAATCGACGAATCTATGTTTTGGGCAAAGCACGCGGTTGCCCGATTACTGATTCTTTCGGCACAAAGCGCCCACCGCGCTCAGTTTCGTTTTGCGCATCTCGCGCATTTTTCCGAAGCTGCCGAATGACCGCGATGGCTCAAGAAAGTCTCGACCCTACGAATTCAAACAGAAGGAAACGAAGGAAACAAAGCAATTGGCCGGAGTAGTTTCTTTCTTCGTTTCCTTCGCTGACTTCTGTTCAAACCAACCAATCTAATCGAAGAGCGTCTTTTGACCCGAGGCCGGTCGGGGCGGGCGGAATTGCGTGCGATCGAGTTCCGGCAGCCGCCCGTCGAGGCCCGCCTTACGCGCAAAGACGCGGAAATTCTGGGCGATCTGCTCGGCGTAGTTGCCGCCGCCGCGCATCCGCGCGCCAAACCGCGAATCGTAGAGATGGCCGCCGCGCGTCGAGCGAATCAGCGACTCGACGCGGGCCTGCTTGTCGGGATAGTTGGCCGCCAGCCAGCTTTGAAACACCGGCACCACCGACAGCGGCAAGCGCAGCAGCACGTAGCCCGCCGTACTCGCGCCGGCCTCGCGGGCCACTTGCAAGATGGCCGGCACTTCGTGATCGGTAAGTCCCGGCACGATCGGCGCCACCATCACGCCCACCGGCACGCCTGCGGCGGCCAGCGTGCGAATCGCCGCCAGCTTTCGCTCGGGCGGGCTGGTGCGCGGCTCCATCGTGCGGGCCAACTCGGCGTCGAGCGTGGTGATGCTCAAAAACACATGTACCAGCCGCCGCTGTGCCAGCGAGGTCAGCACGTCGAGATCGCGCGTCACCAGCGCGTTCTTGGTTATCACGCCGCAGGGCTGATGCGCCTCGCTCAACACCTCCAGCAGCCCCCGCGTGAGCCGAAACCGCCGCTCGGCGGGCTGGTAGCAATCGGTGACGCCCGAGATGCCGATCACCTCGGCCTGCCAGGAAGGCTTTGACAGCTCGGCCCGTAGCAAGACCGGCGCGTCGTGCTTCACCAGAATCTTGGTCTCAAAATCGAGGCCCGCGCTCCATCCCAGCGTCTCGTGCGTGGGCCGAGCGTAACAATACGCGCAGCCGTGCTCGCAGCCGCGATAGGGATTGATGCTAAAGCGAAAGCCCACGTCGGGGCTGTTGTTTTCGGTGATGATCGAGCGCGAGCGGTCGGGCAGAAACTCGGTCGGCAGCTTCCGCTCGTCGGCCAGCAGATCGTCGTCGAACTCTCGGTCGTCGAACGTTTCTTCGACGTGGATCGGCGAGAAGCGATTGGGCGGGTGGTCCTGCGCGGCGCGCCCCGAGATCTTGGCTGGCTGACGTGGCTGCATGAAGCACAGTATACTACCTCGGCGTTTCGATCGGCACCTGGCAGTCCTTTCAGCCTGCTGAAGACCGCGCAAGACCATGGAGGCATTTTTTTCGGGGCCACGGATGAAACACAGATCGAACACGGATGATTCTATGCTGACCTTTCCGTGTTTTTCAGTGCTTCATGCGTGGCCCCTCGATCGATATCCTCAGTGGACAAGGCGGAGTCTCGGAACCGTGCATTCTGACGTTGAAATAACCAGTGAATGCAGTGAAGCGGAACGGTACCGCGCCGCTTGGGCTTCCTACCGACGCCGGTCGACGGCGTTCTGGATTGCGACGCTCCTCTGGATGCCCGTGGCATGTCTGGTGGCTGCATTCGTCCCTGACCAGTTAGAAGTTACGGGTGTGTTAAGTCTCTTTGCCACTTGGTTTTTTCTGGCGATCCGGCGCATGGCGTGGAAGTGCCCGCGTTGCGACAAGCCGTTCTTCCGCAGTCTACTCTTTCAAAACCCTTTCGCGCGCCGATGTGTGAACTGCCGCTTGCCGAAATGGACGACCGAAGAACCAGGCCCAGAGAACGCGCCACGCCTGAATCAACGAGTTTGGCCTCTCGATCCTGTCAGCTTGACGGCCAACATCGCCTCGCTGATAACTTTCACGTCGGTAATCGGTTTCGCGGTGGCGCTGCTCGTCGTAGGCAGGGTCGGCGAAGTTGCGCCGGACCTTAGCCGCGCGCAGGCAATCGCTTTGAACGAGATCGTTCGAGTTATCGAGATCCACTCGCTTTGGAGCGCCGGAAGTGGCCTACTGCTCGCCTTGGCCGCGCATGCGTTGCGACGCGGTGTCCGCGGGGCGAAGGTCTGTGCGCGCGCGGCGCTCGTGTTCTTCTATTTGGTCAACTGTTGGGCATGGCTGGATCCTTGCCACGGCTGGCGCGCGACGTGCCTGGCATTCGACGAGCTTTTTCGCGGAGCGCCGGTCTACGCGGAGACGATCGCTCCCGTCATGAATGCGGGAGTGTTCACGGGGGCCGCCGCGGGGCTGGTACTCGTCGGCTGGCTTTTCATTTTATTCGGACGGGCGAAAGGTGAGTGCGCCAACGCGCCGCCGCGTCCGGCAACATAAAACGATCTGCGACGTGCCCATGAACGGTTATAGCACGAGCGAATCGCTTGTGTTCGTTATGCTCGACGTCGCGTGCAGCCACGAACCGCCACCATG